>NZ_DAINNK010000006.1:64718-110949 GCF_036735925.1 Povalibacter sp. | reverse complement strand
TGGACGGTTCGCTGGTGTTCGACAGCGGCAGCGACTTCGAACGCATCATCGCGGCCCGCGAGCCGGCGTTCTTCAACGCCAGCAACGACGACCGCGCCTTCGACAGCCGCTCGGACAACAAGGGACCGGAACCGGAAGCCGTCACCGTCGGCCAGGTCGGAAAACGCACGTATGCGTTCGTGGGTCTGGAGCGCCAGGGCGGCATCATGATCTACGACGTCACCACGCCGCGCGCGCCGGTGTTCGTCGACTACGTGAACAACCGCGATTTCTCGGTCGATCCCGCCACGGCACCCGCCGCGAAGGATCTGGGCCCCGAAGGCGTGATCTTCATCGACGCCAAGGACAGCCCGACGCGCGATCCGCTGCTGGTGGTCGCCAATGAGGTCAGCGGCACGGTGACGATCTATGCGGTGACCGCCACCGACAGGAAGTGAAGTCGTCGACGTGGAGGCCGGCACTCGCCGGCCTCCACCCTGCCGTGAGAATTTCTATCGCACGAGCTGCCTGCGGCAGTTCCTGAAGCGTTCGGCGAGGCGCAGATAGCTGACCTCTTCGACCGGCCCCACCGCCAGCCATTCGAAGGCGAGCGCATCGAGCGACTCCGGCGCCGCCGATCCCTGTCCCATGCCCTGCTGCAATCGTCGCAGCTGATATTCGCGGCGCAATGCCAGATCCTCGGCAGGAGACGCCCGGTCCGCGAGGATCTCCGCACGGATGCACAGCTGTCGCAGCGCCAGTTCATTCGCTGCCAGATCGTCGTCGCCGGCGCGTTCGAGAGCGGCCTGCAACGCCTCCACGCTTCCCTTGGGAAACGGGGCCGCACCGGCCAATCGCGCCTCTGCGGCCTGCTTCAACGCGTCGAGTTGCGCCGCATCGGCCTGCTTCGCCGCCGCGAGCCGATAGGCGCGCACGGCGTTCGCCGCGTCGAACAGCTCGATCCAGCCGCGCTCGGCATCGCGCGCATGCTGTTGCGCGACCGCACGCCTGCACCGCTCGAAGGCCCGCTCGAAGCGGTCCTGAAGCTGTCGCGTGCTCGCCCGCGGCAGTTCTTCGATGGCATCGAAGGCGAGACGCAGTTCGGGCAGCTTCCTGGCGCCTTCGAGCAGCGCCTGACCCGTAAGGCCGGCGATGGCATCCAGCTCGTCGCACAACCCGCTCGCCTGGAGCCGGTGGGTTTCCAATGCGGCGTTGCGGCTGTCGAATTCCTGCTGGCGCTTCTGGAACAGGGCATCGCACTGCTCGCGGAAGGCTTCCCACAGCGTGCGATCGTCCTCGCGCGAGACGGGGCCGACCGACTTCCAGGTGTCCTGCAGCCGTTTCACTTCTTCGGCGGCGGCGCGGCTGTCCGGCGCCGACAGCAGGCCGCGGGCGCGTTCGATGAGCGATTTCTTCGTCCTGACATTGCGGGCGTATTCGGCATCGATGCGGCCCTGCAGCGCGGCCGCAAGCTCACTGAACTGTTGCTCCAGCGGCTCACCCGCCACCGGATCCACAGGCGAATGGCCGCGCCACAGCTGCCTGGCTTCACGCAGCGCCGTGATCGTCATGCGCCAGTCGGGCTGCTCCCAGTCCTGCCGCTGCTCGAAGGCGAGCAGGCGCTCGAACAGCTCGCCGCGCCGCTGCAGGTTCTCCTGCTTCAGCCGATCCTGCGCCTCGAAGAACTCGCGGCACGGCTGGAACGCCTGCTGCGAGGCTTCGTGAAAGCGCTGCCACTCGGCCTCCGCGTCGCCGCCGCCCGCGCCCTTGCTCAGGGTGCGCCACTGTTCCTGCAGGCTCCGGATCTGGCCGGCGAGTGCGGTCGGATGCATGGTCGCTCCGATCAACGCTTCCATCCGTTCGATGAGTTCAATCCGCTTGGGCGCGACCGAGAAACTCTTCCAGTCCTTCAGTTCCTCCAGGCGGGTGTCGAGCTGTTTCAACTGGCTGGCAAGATGCGCCGGCAGCGGCGGCGCACCGGCAATTTTTTCTTCGATGGCGCGACGCAGCCCGGCGGCGGTGCGGCTGCTGCCCGAGGCCAGCGCGCCATGCGCCTTGCGCAGCAGGCCACCGATCTGGCCGAGCGCCTGGGCCTCGGCTTCGAGTTTCCCGGAGCGGGCCTTGCGATCCTCCTCCTCGACTCTCGCACGCTCCGCGGCTGCCTCCGCTGCCGCGTGTTCTTCCTGTTCGCGTTGCGCGCGAGCTGCGGCCGCCGCATTCGCCGCGGCCAGTTCGGCAGCGGCCTGCGCGGCCACCTGGCGCAGATGCTGCGCGATGACTTCGCGGGCGCGGTCGATCGCCTGCTGTGTCTTCTGCGCGATGGCCGGCTCCGCGCCGGCCGCGACGGCATTCCAGCGACCCTCGAGCTGCTCCAGATGCGGCGTGAACAGCGAATCGTAGACCCGTCGGCTGTGCCGCTCGATTTCCGCGGACGCTGCGCCGATCTCGGCCTGCTGCAACTCCACGTCGCGCTCGCGCGCCAGCAGCGCATCGCGCTTGCGCGTCAGGATCCGGTAGACGTTCTTGTCGTTGCCGCCGCGGACCTTGCGGATCAGCTCGCGGATCTGCTGCGGATCGTCGATGGCCTCGGCGGCGAGCTGCCTGATTCGGGTGGACGATCCACCGACGACCGCGCGCGATACCGCCGGGAAATCTCCCGACGCCATCGCGTCACGCAGCGTCGCTTCCTCCTGGGCCGCAGCCGCGGCTGCATCGACGGCTGGCGTGGCAGGTGCGGCCGGCGGTACGGCGTCCCGTGGCTCCACCGGAGCCGGAGCAGGCGGCGCTTTGCGAAAGCGCGAAAAAAACGACATCGATCGATCCTTGTCGGGCGGGGATGGACTTCATTCTACTTTGCCATCCACGCCGACAAGCAACGGATATGGAGCCGCCTCCGGGATCGAAGAAGTCAGGCTAAAGCCTGACCCACAGGGAAAGCCCTCCGTCTCAAGCCGCGAAGCCCGCCAGCCGGCCGCGGATGATCGCGCTCGCTTCTTCGATCATGCGCGTCAGCAGTTCGGCGACGGAGGGGATGTCGTGGATCAGGCCCTGCGACTGACCGGCCCAGATCAGGCCCGCATCGAGATCGCCGGTTTCCAGCAGCTTGCGGCCCTGCGCGCCCTTCACCAGGTGCGCCACGTCTTCGAACTTCGCCTCGGACTGCGCGAGGATCTTCACGACCTCGTCCGACACGCTGTTCTTGCCGACGCGCGCCGTGTTGTGCAGCTTGCGGAAAATGAGATTGGTGCCGCGCTCGTCGTTCTCGACGATCAGCTGCTTCGCCCGTTCGTGGATGGGCGCTTCCTTCGTCGCGCAGAAGCGCGTGCCCATGTTGATGCCCTGCGCACCGAGCGCCAGCGCCGCGACCAGGCCGCGCGCATCGGCGAAGCCGCCGGAAGCGATGATCGGAATCTTCACCTTGTCGACGGTGGCGGGAATCAGGATGAGACCGGGAACATCGTCCTCGCCCGGATGACCGGCGCATTCGAAGCCGTCGATGGAAATGACGTCCACGCCCATGCGCTCCGCCGACAGCGCATGACGCACCGACGTGCACTTGTGAATGACCTTGATGCCGTTGGCCTTGAATTCATTCACGTGTTCCTGCGGCTTCGAGCCCGCCGTTTCCACGATCTTGATGCCGCTTTCGATGATCGCGCGGCGGTACTCGGCGTACGGCGGCGGCGTCATGGTCGGCAGGATGGTGAGGTTCACGCCGAAGGGCTTGTCGGTCATGGAGCGGCAGCGTTCGATTTCCTTCGTCAGCGCCTCGGGCGTCGGCTGCGTGAGCCCGGTGAGCACGCCGAGGCCGCCCGCGTTGGACACGGCCGCCGCCATTTCGGCGCGACCGACCCACTGCATGCCGCCCTGCACGATCGGGTGCTCGATGCCCATGAGCTTCGTGAATGGAGTCGTGATCGCCATGATCCTAAAGCGCCTCGATGATGGTCATGTTGGCGAGGCCGCCGCCTTCGCACATGGATTGCAGTCCGTACCGCTTGCCGCGCGCACGCAGCGCGTGCACCAGCGTCGCCATCAGCTTGGCGCCGGTCGCGCCGAGCGGATGACCCAGCGCGATCGCGCCGCCGTTCACGTTGAGCTTGTCGGGATCGGCGCCGAGCGCCTTGAGCCAGGAGAGTGTCACGGAGGCGAAGGCTTCGTTGATCTCGAACAGATCGATGTCGGAGAGCTTCATGCTCGCACGTTCCAGCGCGCGCTTCGTACCCGGGATCGGCTGTTCCAGCATGAC
Organism: Povalibacter sp.; assembly: GCF_036735925.1. Taxonomy (NCBI): domain Bacteria; kingdom Pseudomonadati; phylum Pseudomonadota; class Gammaproteobacteria; order Steroidobacterales; family Steroidobacteraceae; genus Povalibacter; species Povalibacter sp. Next base: position 106,721 of record NZ_DAINNK010000006.1, on the reverse strand, counting down.
CACCGGATCGCCGCCGACCACGGTCAGGTTGTGGATGCGCGCCAGCGGCTTGAGTCCGTGCGTCTTCAGCGCACGTTCGCTCACGACCAGCACGCCGGCCGCGCCGTCGCACATCTGGCTGGCATTCGCCGCGGTCAGCACGCCGCCTTCCTTCAGCAGCTTCACCGAGCGGATGCTTTCGATGCTCGCGTCGTAGCGGATGCCTTCGTCTTCGGTGTGCAGGCCGCCGTCGACGGCGACCTGCACGATTTCATTCTTGAAGGCGCCGGCGCGCGTTGCCGCGGCGGCGAGCTGATGACTGCGCAGCGCATACTGATCGAGTTCTTCGCGGCTGAGCCTGTACTTGTCGGCGAGCATCTGCGCGCCGGTGAACTGGCTGAATTCCTCGACGCCATATCGCTTGCGGATGCGCTCGCTCCACGGACCGCCGAGCCCGGCCTTGACGGCGAGATCCGTCGGCGAACCCATCGGCACGCGCGTCATGCTCTCGACACCCGCGGCGATCACCACATCCTGCGTGCCCGACATCACGGCCTGTGCCGCGAAGTGCACGGCCTGCTGCGACGAACCGCACTGACGATCGATCGACACCGCCGGCACGCTGTCCGGCAGCTTCGAAGCGAGCACCGCGTTGCGGCCGACGTGGAACGCCTGCTCGCCGACCTGGCTCACGCAGCCGAACACCACGTCTTCGACGGCCGCCGGATCGATGCCGCTGCGATCGACCAGCGCATTCAGCACTTCGCCCGCCAGGTCCGCGGGATGCCAGCCGGCCAGCCGGCCCTTGCGGCGACCGCCTGCCGTGCGCAGCGCCTGAACGATGTATGCCTCACTCATGCGAACCTCTCGTCAAGTGAAATCCGGCTTGCGGCGCGTGACGAACGCGGCGACGCCTTCGCGGCCGTACCTGGTCCTGCTCGAATCGGCGATCGAGCGCGCCTCGGCTTCCATCTGCGCTTCCAGCGTCGAGCTGAAACTCGTCAGCAGCAGGTTGCGGACCTTGCCGAGCGCCGGCGTGGCCGACGCCGCGAGCTGCTGCGCGATCTGCCCGGCCTCCGCACCGAGGCCGGCGTCGTCGACGGCGCGCGTAACCAGTCCCAGCGTCGCAGCTTCTTCTGCCGACAGGCGCTTGTTCAGCAACGCCAGTTCCTGCGCGCGACGCAGACCCACCAGGCGCGGCAGCAGCCAGGTGGAGCCGCCGTCCGGCGTCAGCCCGAGCGCCGTGTAGGCCAGCGTGAAATGCGCGGAACGTGCCGCGAGCGCGATGTCGCCCAGCACCGCGAGACTATAGCCGGCGCCCGCGGCCGGGCCGTTGACTGCAGTCACCAGCGGCTTGCCCATACGCGACAGGCGCGTGATCGCGGCATGCAGGTACGCGGTGATTTCCTTGAGCATCGCGGGCAGGGAATCCCCGGCCGCGGCGAAGGCGCCGACATCGCCGCCGGCGCAGAACATGCGTCCATTGCCGGTCAGCACGACGCAGCGGATCGCATCGTCCTCGTCGCACTGGATGGCCGCCTCCATCAGCGAGCGCGCCAGCGGAATGTCGAGTGCATTGCCGACGTCCGGACGATTGAGACGCAAGGTCGCCACCGCGCCCTCGCGTTCGAAGAGGAGAGAAGGATTCGTGCTCATGGGAATCGCCTGTCGCAGGGAGGGTCAGGGAGGGGGCGACTCAGGCGGCGGAACGGGCCAGAGGCCGAGCCGCACCTTCGACACCGCGTCCAGCGGTGCGATGCCTTCCTCCAGTTGCACATTCACGCTGTTCGCAAACGCGCACAGCGATCCGAAGCAGCCGACGAGCAGGACGAAGTCCATCATCTGGCGCGTATCGAAGCACCGCGACAGCCGCGACCACGTGTCGTCGGCAAGCCGCGCGTCGCGGTGCAGTTCTTCGACGCCGCGCAGCAGATCAGCGTCCTGTGCGCTCCAGCCGTCCGCCGCCGAACCCGACGGAATCCGCTGCAGTTCGATCTCGCTCAGCCCCGCCTTGCGCCCCTGCGGCAGGTGCTGCGCGTACTCGTACTCGCAGCGCTGCAGCCAGCTGATGCGCAGGATCGCCAGCTCGCGTTCGCGAAACGGCAGCGAACTGGCGCTGAACACATGCTTTTCGAAAGCGAGGAAAGCCTTGCACAGCTCGGGGTGATGCAGCAGCGCGCCCATCAGATGGAGGCCCGCGATGTCGCGACGGCCCGATTGCCAGGCATTGACCAGGAAGTCGCGCGCGCCGGGGAACGTGCTCATCGCATCGAGCGCGACGGCGTCGTAGTGCGACGGCAGGATGGGTTCGAGGCGCGGGGGGTGGTCGGTCATGGGATCAGAAAGAAGAATGGCCGCAAAAGGCGCAAAAAGCACAAAGGAGAATCCAAGGTATTCCGGCTATTTTTGCGCCTTTTGCGGCCATCTGCTTTCTCCTACGTGATCGCTTCAATGCCATCCAGCACCGTCCGATGCATCATGCGTCCCGACGTCGGATCGTACGGCAGCGCGCGATGCATGACGCCGCAGTTGTCCCAGATCAGCAGATCGCCGACCGACCACTCGTGGCGATACACGTTCTCGGGACGCGTGGTATGCGCGGTCAGCCGTTCGACCAGCGCGGCGCTCCCGGCAGCCGGCATGCCGACGACGTAGTCCACCGTCATGCCGAGCACCAGCGACTTGCGGCCCGAGGCGTGCTTCCACACCAGCGGATGTTCCTTGGGCTTGCGGTGATTGCGCCAGCGTGTGCGTTCTTCCTCGCTCGCGCCGGGATTCCAGACGCGGTTCGACGCTTCGAGGCTGTGCATGATGCGCAGCGAATCGCATGCGCGGCGGTCCGCCTCGCTCAGGTCTTCGTAAGCCGCATACACATTGCAGAACTCCGTCTGGCCGCCGGTGGGCGAGAGTCGCCGGCCCGACAGCAGCGTCGCCCTGGGCGGCGGTGTTTCATCGAACAGGCCATCGATGTGCCAGTGCACCGTGGACTTCAGATACTCGGCGGCATTGTTCTCTTTCTGGTCCAGCGTGATCTTGAACACGATCTCCCGCGTGCCGTCGGCGCGCTTCGGCCCCTGCGGAATCACCTTGCCGAGATGCGAGCTGAATTCCACCTGCTGCTCGTCGGTGAGGTGGACCTGCGGAAACAGCAGCACGCCATGCTTTTCGAGCGCCGCGAGACACGAGCCGGCGAATGCGGGATCGAGCATCTCTTCGCGCGTGACCTGCGCTTCGGCGCCGATGCGCGGACGCAGCGGAATGAATGTGGCCATGGTGTTCTCCAGGTCTTCCTGTAGGTCAGGCTTCAGCCTGACCTACAGGAAGAATCAGTAGACGATCTTCTCCGCAACCAGACGTTCGCGCTCGGCCTCGCTCAGACCGAGCAGTTCGCCGAAAACATAATCATTATGCTCGCCGAGCCGCGGCGCCGAGCGCGTGATCTTCGCCGGCGTCAGCGACAGCCGCCACGGCGCGCCGGCGATCGACATCTCGCCGCGCGCCGGATCGCTCACGTGCTGGAAGAAACCGCGACGCCAGAGATGATCGGAGCTGACGAGGTCGATGGAATTGAGGCTCTTGAACGCGGCGACGCCGCGCGCGCGCAGACGCTCGCCGAGTTCCTGCGCATCCTGCGGCTTCGTCCAGGCTTCGAGCAGGACATCGAGTTCCGCGGCGTGCTGCTGGCGTGCGGCGCGATCGACGAAACGCGGATCCGCCGCCAGCGCGGGATTGCCCATCGCCGCACACAACGCATGCCACTCGTCCTGGGTGCGCACCGCGATGCTGATCCAGTCTTCGTCGCCGCACGGATAGACGCCGTGCGGCGCCATCTCCGAGTGACGGTTGGCATTGCGCGTCGGCACCTTGCCCGTCAGGAAATATTCCATGAAGGCATCGCCGACGACGGAAGCGAGGGTCTCGACCGCCGATACGTCGACGTACTGTCCTTCGCCCGTGCGACGACGGTGATACAGCGCGACCAGTGCGGCAAATGCGGCCGCCGAGCCATAGCTGCTGTCGCCGTAGCGCACATTGAGCAGTTTCGGCGCGCCGTCCTTCAGGCCCACGAGATGACACACGCCGCCCAGCGCCGAGAACGAAGGCGCGTAGCCGGTCTGATAGCTCAGCGGGCCTTCCTGCCCGTGCATGCTCATCGCCACGGCGATGATGTCGCGCTTCAGTTCGCGCAGCTGTTCGTAGCCGAAACCCAGGCGTTTCGCGGCGCCGGGTCGCAGGTTCTCGATGACGATGTCGGACTTCTTCACCAGGTCGGCAAGCAGGCGCTGGCCTTCGTCGGATTTCATGTTGAGCTGGATGCTGCACTTGCCGGGATTCACGGCCTGGAAGCCCGGAGCGGCGTTGATGTCCTTCACGCCGAAGCGGCGCGAGGCGTCGAGCGAATCGAGACTTTCGACGCGGATGACTTCGGCGCCGAGGAAGGCGAGCAGTTTGCCCGCGTAGGGGCCGGCCCAGATCTTGGTGAGTTCGATGACGCGGACGCCGTGCAGCGGGCCGGTGGAGAGTGGGGTCATTGATGCTGCCCCCACCCTAACCCTCCCCCGCTGCGCGGAGGAGGGGACCGGAAGGTGCTGCGAAGTTGGACAGAGCGTCCCCTCCTCCGCGATAGCGGGGGAGGGACAGGGTGGGGGCAAATCATGGCACGCAGGTTCACGCTTCCACCCCACTCAACACCTGCTCCGTATGCTGCCCCAGCAACGGCGCCGCAGAAGCAATCCCCGCCGGCGTCGCGCTCAACCGATACGGCACCGTCGGATACGACCGCCGCCCCAGCACCGGATGCTCGACTTCGACGAAGAACCCGCGGAACTGCATCTGCGGCGATTCGACAATATCCGCCGCCGTGTTCACCGACGCGAGCGGAATGCCGAGCTTCTGCGCCCGCGCTACGACGTCCATCTTCTGCTGATCCTTCATCCACTCGCCGATGTGCGTGCGGCAGCGCTCGATGCGCTCCGGCGTGAGATGCAGCTCCAGCCAGCGATCGGGAAACTCCGTCATCCATTGCGGATCGCCCATCAGCGTGCTCAGGCCCTTCCAGTGGCCCGGCTCGGAAATGAACAGGTAGACATAGCCGTCGGCGCAGCGGAAGAACGTCGCCGGCCCGCCGAGATCGAACGCCGAGCGCCGCGTGCTCACGTCCATCGCGCCGTCGACCATCTGGCTGAGCACGTAGTCGCTGAGCGAGGCCAGCGATTCCTGCTGCGATACATCGATGAACTGGCCGCGACGCGAATCCTCGCGCCAGTAGAGCGCAGCCATCAGCGCGATCGCGGCGCTCAGTCCCGATTCGTAGTCGACCACGAACCGTCCCGCGCCCTGCAACGGCGGCGTGCCCGGATCGGGCGCACTCGGCGAGTGATACCCCCAGCCGCTGCTGTGAAAGACGTTGAGGCTGTAGGCCTTGTGCACGTCAGGAGGCGCGTCGTAGCCGAACGGCGTGATGCAGCAGACGGTCAGGCCCGACTCGTCACTACCGCAGCGTGACGGATCGATACCGAGCGCTTCGAGATAGCCCGGCGCGTGATCGTCGAGGACGACATCGATCCGCGCGAGCAGCCGCTGCAATACCTGCCGGCCTGCATCGCTGCCGAGATCGAGCGTGACCGAGCGCTTGCCGGTGTTGAGGTAGGCGAACAGTCCGCTGTTCTCGTTGGCCTGCGCTCCTTCGGCGAACGGCGCCATGCGCCGCGTCTCGCTGCCCGTCCCGGGCGCCTCGATCTTGATGACTTCCGCGCCGAAGTCCGCCAGCAGCTTGCCGCAGTATTCGCCCGCCACGCCGCCGGCCAGTTCGAGAACCCGTAGATTGCTCAACGCGCGCACCGCGCCACCCCTGTGTGGAACCGCGGGCACTATCGCTCATCGGCTTGCCCGGTGCCGCGAGGGTGCAAGGTCAACCAAATGCCATTGCGGACGGAGGCAAGGAGAGACCGATCAAGAGTCGGAGCAACCGCATAGAACGCAAAGACGGAGAGAAGAGATAACCGCAAAAGGCGCAAAACGGAATCCTTCGGACTTTGCGCCTTTTGCGGCCATTTTCTTCTCTGACTATGCGTTCTTTGCGGTTACTCCGACTCCGGAGAATGCCTGCAGCAGAACCTGACCTTGCCCCAGGGTGGCGGGCGCAGGACGGACGGCGCGGGACGCTCCACACTGCCGGCTCGCAAGTGTCAGCGGGAACGGGATTCATGTCGGCAAGCACCCTGCACGACGAGGCGCGGATCGATCGCGACGACCGGCTGTCGGCCGAACGCGCGAAGCCGGCCGTGCGCGCCGTGGCGGTTTCGATCGCGATCCTGCGTCACCTCGCGCTGAGCCGCCGGCCCATGGGCGTCAACGCCATCGCGCGGGCGGTCGGCTGCACGCCGAGTGCGTGTTTCAACATCCTGAAGACGATGGCGGCCGAACACTTCGTCGAGTTCGATCGCGATACCAAGGCGTATTCGCTGGGCCGCGGCGTGGCCGCTCTCGCGCGTCATGCGCTCGATCCCAATGCCATGTACGGCTGGATGCGCGAGCGCATCGAACAGCTCGCCGACGACTGGGCGCTCACGATCGGACTGTGGCGCGTGCAGAAGACGTCCGTCCTGCTGGTGGGCTACGCGACGGGCTTTACCAGCACACGCATCCATCTCACGATCGGCCAGCGCGTACCGCTGCTGCTCGGCGCGACGGGACGTTGCATCGCGGCAGCCTGCCAGCTCGCCGATGCCGACATTGCCGAGCAGTTCGCCGCCCTGCGCTGGGACGAGCCGGTCGCGCTCGATCGATACCTCGCGGAAGTGGCCCAGACGCGGCAGACGGGCTGGGGTGTCGATGACGGACACCAGCTGCGCGGCGTCACGTCGATCGCCACTGCGGTGACGGACGATCTCCAGCAGGTCCGCTTCTGTCTGAGCGCGCACGCCTTCAACGGGCAGCTGTCCGACAGCGCGCGGCAGGAACTGGCGGGACAGATGCTGAATGCGTCGGCATGGGCGTCCGAGCGGATCGGCTCCTCCTGTGGGGCCGGCTTCAGCCGGCCTTCTTCAGAGTCAGGCTGAAGCCTGACCTACATCTGAGGCCGGCTGAAGCCGCCCCCACAGGAAGAACCCCCTTCTCCGGCGCTGCCCCGCACGTTGCCCTTCCCTGCAATGCCAGTCCGCTCCTCACCCGCGCTGGCTAAGATCACGCTTTCCGCTTCCACGACTGTCGAGGACCGCCCCGCATGGCCGCCAACTCCCCCACGAATGATTCGGTCCAGCTCGATCTGAGCGACGTCGATCCGCGGGTCGGCAAGGAAGTGGGCGGCGGACAACTGTGGGAACCGTGCGGCGCGCAGGACATCCGTCGCTGGGTGCATGCGCTCGACTATCCGAACCCGCTGCACTGGAACGAGGACTTCGCCCGCAACAGCAAGTTCGGCGGCATCGTCGCGCCGCAGTCGTTCACGGTGTCGATGGATTTCGCGCACGGCGTACAGCCTGCCTGCGTGGGAAAGATTCCCGGTTCGCACCTGATCTTCGGCGGCGAGGAATGGTGGTTCTACGGTCCGCGCATCCGCCCGGGCGATCGTCTGTCGCAGAAGCGCTGGTTCCACAGCTACAAGGTGGCCGACACCAAGTTCGCCGGCCCGACCATGTTCTCGAACGGCGATACGATCCACACCAACCAGCACGGCGATCCCGTCGCCAAGGAACGCGCCACCGCGATCCGCTATCTCGCCGACGAGGCGAAGAAGCGCGGCATGTACGAAAACACGCTCGCGCCGGTGAAGCGCTGGACGCGCGATGAACTGAAGCAGATCGAGAAGATCCGCTTCGACTGGCTGATGTCGAACCGTCTCGGCCTCTCGCCGCACTTCGATGAAGTGAAGGTCGGCGACAAGCTGCCGCGCCGCGTGATCGGCCCGCATTCGATCGCCTCGTTCACCTGCGAATACCGCGCCTTCATGTTCGACACCTGGGGTTCGTGGCACTGGGTCATTCCGAAGGACGTGGAAGATCCCTGGACCGACCAGGACGCCGGCTGGCTCGAAGGCTTCACCTGCGACTACGAGGAAGCGAAGATCGATCCGCGGCGTCGCGACGGCCTGTTCAACGGCCCTTCGCGCGGCCACATCGACGACGATCGCGCCGGCGAGATCGGCATGGCGCGTGCGTACGGTTACGGCGCGACGATGGGCGCGTGGGTGCACGACTATCTCGGCTACTGGGCCGGTCACGACGGCTACATCTGGCACTCGAAATCGCAGTTCCGCGGCCCGGCGTTCGAAGGCGACGTGACGTACTGCGAAGGCGAAGTGATCGGCAAGGATCCCGAAGCCGCCAACGGCCGGCCGCTGGTGCAGATCGCCGTGCGGCTGAGCAATCAGGATGGGCAGCGGCTGGTGGATGCGAAGGCCGAGGTGGAAATCCCGTTGTGATGGCAATCAACAGGATTGCCTCTCCTTCCTTCCCCTCCTCCGCTTGCGGGGGGAGGGCAGGGAGGGGGCTGCTTCGCCGCAGCAGCACTGCCGGAAACACCCCCATCCCAACCTTCCCCCGCAAGCGGGGGAAGGGGTGAAGCATGAACCCCGCAGCCGCCATCCTCTCCGGTCCACCGCTCGCCGAAGAACCCGGCCTCGGCCCGCTCACGCTGTCCGGCTACATCCGTGAAGTCACGACGCGCTACGCCGATCGCGAAGCCATCGTCTGCCGCTCGCCCGAAGGCACACAACGCTGGACCTACCGGCAATGGTGGGATCGTTCAGTGGAAGTCGCGCGCGCCCTGCTCGCCTGCGGGCTCAACAAGGGCGGCCGCGTCGGCATCCTGATGACGAACCGGCCGGAGCATCTGGCCGCCGCATTCGGTACCTCGCTCGCCGGCGGCGTGGTCGTCGGACTCAGCACGTTCTCGACGCCGTCCGAACTCGATCATCTGCTGCAGGCTTCGGGCATTTCGATCCTGCTGTTCGAGCGCCAGGTCCTGAATCGCGATTTCGCTGCAGTCCTCAAGGAACTCGAACCCGCGATCGGCAACGCCACACCGGGTGAGCTCGAATCGTTGAAGTATCCGTTCCTGCGTCGTCTCGCCGTCCTCGACGACGGCGCCAGCGGCGCGATCGAAAGCTGGTCCACCTTCCTGCGACAGGGCGAATCGGTATCGCCGGCGCTCGTCGATGCGACGGCTGCGACCGTGCAGCCGAGCGATCCCGGCGTGCTGTTCTTTTCTTCCGGCACGACCAGCAAACCGAAAGGCATTCTCAATGCGCATCGCGGCGTCGCCATCCAGATGTGGCGCTGGTGCCGCATCATCGGTGTCGAGAACGTGCGCTGCTGGCCGGCCAACGGATTTTTCTGGTCGGGCGTGTTCGGCATGGCGCTCGGCATCACGTTCTCGTCGGGCGGCACGCTGGTGCTGCAGCCGACGTTCTCGCCCGCCGAAGCGCTGGCACTCATCCAGGCGGAGAAAGTGAACCTGCCGCTCGCCTGGCCGCATCAATGGTCGCGACTCGAAGAAGCATCGAACTGGAACGATGTGGATCTCTCCAGCGTGCGCTTCGTCGATCGCAAGAGCGCGCTCGCGCGGCACCCCACCGTGCACTCGGAGTGGACCGAGCCGCGCGCCTACGGCGTCACCGAAACCTTCACCATCGTCACCGCCTACGACTCCGGCACTTCACTGGACATCGTCGGTGACAGCTACGGCCAGGTATTGCCGGGCAACACGCTCAAGATCGTCGATCCGCTCAGCGGCGAAATCGTGCGGCGCGGCGAACGCGGCGAGATCGCCGTGAAGGGCGCGACATTGATGCTCGGCTACGTGGGCATCCCGCGCGAGGACTCGCTCGATGCCGAAGGATTCTTTCACACCGGCGACGGCGGCTATGTCGACGACCGCGGCTTCGTGTACTGGGAAGGCCGTCTCAACGACATCATCAAGACCGGCGGCGCGAACGTTTCGCCGGTCGAGGTCGATCTGATCCTGAACACGTTTCCGGGCATCAAGATCGGCCACACCGTCGGCGTACCGCATGAAACGCTGGGCGAGATGGTCGTTTCCTGCGCCGTGCGGCACGAGGGTGCGTCGGTCGATGAAGCCGCGATTCGCGATTTTCTCAAGGAACAGCTCGCCAGCTACAAGGTGCCGCGGCGTGTGCTGTTCTTCGAGGAGCACGAGCTGTCGCTGACCGGCAGTGCGAAGGTGAAGTCGGCGGCGCTGCGGGAGCTGGTTGCGAAGCGGCTGCAGGCTTCAGTCTGACTCTGAAGCGGCAGGGACTCTTCCTGTGGGGCCGGCTTCAGCCGGCCTGAGAACTGTCAGGCTAAAGCCTGACCGACAGGAAGAGCCCCCACCCCAACCCTCCCCCGCTGTCGCGGAGGAAGGGGTGAGAACAGCAGAACACGATTTACATCGAATGCGGGGAACACCATGACGTCTACAAAACCAGTCGTTCTGATCACCGGCGCCAGCTCAGGCATCGGCGATGCCGCCGCACGGCGCTTCGCCAAGGGCGGCTGGAACATCGTCGCCGTCGCGCGCCGCAAGGAACGGCTCGAACAGCTCGCGAAGGAACTCGCTCCGGCGGAAGTCGACATCGTGGTCGCGGACGTCACCGCCGCCGACAGCCCGGAACGCGCCGTCGACGCGGCGATGAAACGGTTCGGCCGGCTCGATTCGCTCGTCAACAACGCGGGCGCCGCGAAGTGGGCGCCCGTGCACGCCACCGACGACGCAACCATGAACGAAGTGATCGACACCAGCCTCAAGGCGCCCTTCCGTTTCACGCGCGCGGCGCTCAACGTGATGAAGCCCGGCTCATCGATCGTCATGGTCGGCTCGGTATTCGGCCTGCTCGGCGGCCTCGACGGCGGCATCTACTGCGCCGTCAAAGCCGGATTGCAGGGCCTCACGCAGACACTCGCCGTTCAGTACGGCGCGAAAGGCATCCGCTCGAACGTCGTCGCACCGGGCGTCATCCGAACGGAAATGACCGATGCCTACTGGGACGCGCCCGGCTTCCGCCGCATCAACCAGGAAATGACGCCGTTCGATCGCGAAGGCACGGTCGAAGACGTCGCCAATGCGATCTTCTTCCTCGCCTCGCCCGAGGGCAGCTACATCAACGGCCAGACGATCGCGCTGGACGGCGGCTGGTCGACGACGAAGTTCCTGTGCATGGAAGCGCTGGTGGCCGAGCGCGTACCGCCGAAGGCGGGGTGATTTCTGCCTTCCTCTTCCTCTTCCTGTGGGGCCGGCTTTAGCCGGCCTCTGAGGAGTCAGGCTAAAGCCTGACCTACAGCAGAATTCTCACCGGCCCTTCCCAGGCCGGCGCACCGTCCTGATCCTGCCGCTGCGGGCGCCGCCGCAGAAGAAGCGCTCGCGGCCGTCCGATTCCAGTCCGGACACATTGACGCCGGCCGGCAGGTCGAGTTGCTCCAGGACCTCGCCGGTCTGCGAGTCGATGCGGCGCAGAGCGTTTTCCTCACCTTCCCAGACGCCGTGCCACAGCTCGCCATCGAGCCAGGTGACGCCCGTGACGAAACGGTTCGACTCGATCGTGCGCAGGACGTTGCCCGTGTCCGGATCGATCTGGTGAATCTTGCGATCGCGATACTGACCGACCCACAGCGAGCCCTCTGCCCACGTGAGCCCCGAATCGCCGCCGCCACCGGGCGCGGGAATGGTCGCCAGCACGCGGCCGGTCTGCGGATCGATCTTCTGGATGCGGTTCTCCGCGATCTGGAACAGATGTCGGCCGTCGAAGGCCGTGCCCGCATGTGCGGCCACGTCGATCGAGCGCAGCGTTTTGCCGCTTTGCGGATCGAGCGCATTCAGCCGTTCGCCCGAGGCGAACCAGACGCGCTCGCCATCGAACGTGACGCCGTGGACGGCGTCGACTCCGGGAAAGGGTCCGTATTCATCGATGATGTCGGCGGTGGTGCGTTTCATGTTCGGGTCTCCGGGTAACTGGCTTCTTTCCTGCTGTGGGGCCGGCTTTAGCCGGCCTCTGAAGAGTCAGGCTGAAGCCTGACCTACAAAAGCAGGAAACAAGACTAATCATCCCGGCAGCGGCGCCGGGAGTAACAAAGTCGTCGCGAATCCCGGCAGCGGCGGTGTCGTCCAGCGACGCGCGCGACCGCGGCCGAAGCACTGCACCTTGTCCGCAGCAGCGAGCGCATCGAGCGAGCGCTGCACGGTCCGCTGGCTCGTTCCCAATGCCAGCGCCAGCGCTGAACTCGACCATGACTCGCCGTCCGCAAGCAGGGCAAGCACGTTCGCATGTTCTTCTTCGACGGGACGCGCCAGCACGACGACCTCGCGCGCACGCTGCGGTGTCAGCACGAAACCGCCGGGCGTGGCATCGATGCCTGCGATGCCGCGCAACGCCCGGCGCAGCCGGCCGATCTCGACGCGCAGGCGCGCGCGATACGACTCGTCGACGTGCTTCACCCTGAAGGTGCGTGCCACCAGTGTTTCGCGCAGCACGTCGTTCGGCCACGCCTCGGCCAGCACGCGCGCGAGCACGAACAGCACCGGCCGCTTCGCCAGCGCAACGACGTTGCGCCGTTCGCGCACGACATGGCGGCACGCGTCCACGATCAGCGCCTTCGACTCCAGCAGCGTCTCGACTTCGTCGAGCACGATCGGCCGCTGCGCGCCGCGCGTCATCAGGCGCGCGGCCGGCGCATCCACGATCGACACCGCACTCTCGACTTCCGCCATCAGCGCCGGAATGGCGGCGCGACGCGCAGCGTTCCGTGCGCGGGCCAGCGCGGCACGCGCCGACTTCGCCTGCAGGCGTCGCATCGCCATGCCCGCCACGACCAGTTCATGAAAAGCGGCGAGCGCCGGCGGCAACGGTTCGACATCCAGTTGCGCCAGTCGCTGCTGCGCCTCCTCCAGACGCCCGAGCAGCAACAGGCGGCGAATCGCGAGATAGCGCGCATGCGCGACGTTCACGCGATCGCCGTGGGATTCGAGCGTGGCCTGTGCGGCGTCCAGCGCCTTCTCCGGCCAGCCCAGGTCGCGCGAAGCGAAGGCGATCTCTGCTTCCGCGACGATGCAGCGGGCGCGCGCCACCGGTTCGCGCGGACCGAACGCACGGATTGCGCTGCGCATCAGCGCCTTCGCGCGCCCGAAATCGCCGAGCTGCGCCATCGCGATGCCGCGCAGCGCGAGCGCCGGCGCATCGCTGCGCAATGCCACCCGCTTCAATGCCCCGAGCGGATCGCCGACGGCCAGCGCGCGTGCTGCCGCCGTGATCAGCGAATCCATCCGAATCCCGTCACACTTGTCACTCCCACCTGGCGCGCCTTCGCTCCTAATTTATCTCACGACCCATCCACTGCTGGAGTGAGACGATGACTACACATCAGACTGCGACGCGCGAACAATGGCTGGCCGCGCGGCTGAATCTGCTCGAGGCGGAAAAGGAACTGACCCGACGCAGCGACGAACTGGCCCGGCAACGCGAGGCGCTGCCCTGGGTCCGGGTCGAGAAGGACTATCGCTTCGATACCGATGCGGGACAGGCGTCGCTCGCCGACCTGTTCCAGGGCCGCTCGCAACTGCTCGTCTATCACTTCATGTTCGGGCCCGACTACCAGGCGGGATGTCCATCGTGCTCGGGCATCGCGGATGGCTTCAACGGCATCGCCGTGCATCTCGCGAATCACGATGTAAGCCTCACCGCCGTGTCGCGGGCGCCGCTGTCGAAGCTGCAGTCCTACAGGCAGCGGATGGGCTGGACCTTTCCCTGGGCGTCGGCGCACAGCAGCGATTTCAATTTCGATTTCAACGTCTCGATCACCGAGGCGCAGCAGCGCAGCGGCAGCATCGACTACAACTACACGCGCAACGGCCACGCGACTGCATTAATGGTTTTCTGCGTTGCGCGCCTCTGGTCTGATCCCCTCCTCCGCGAAGCGGGGGAGGGTTAGGGTGGGGGCATCAACGCAAACTGCGCTGCTTGACTCGACACCCCCATCCTGTCCTTCCCCCGCTACGCGGAGGAAGGGACGCTCGATTCGATCTCATCTCAATCCTTTGGCGCTTAATGCAGTGCCGTTGCCGGCTGAAGCCGGCCCCACAGAGGAGGCGGCAGCAACCGGGGAGCGACCGCTTGTCAGCCATCCCGACAGGGTCCTTTTGAGACACAGTTTGCAGTCCGTGCTGCGACTTTTCCGCAGCATCCGGCGCATACCAACTCCAAATCGCTGCCAGCCGAGGGCGACCTGCATGTCCTTCTTCAAGAAAAAGCCTGTCTACACTCCCCAGACCGGCGCAGTCTCGCTCGATCGCAACCAGTTCAAGACCATGATGCGGACGCGGCCCATCTTCCGCGAATACAGCCGCTACGTGGGGCTGCAGCCCGCCGCGACCGCGCTCGACAATGCCTTCACCGAGAACCTGCGCTGCATGGGCGCCGGCGGTTTCTGGCAGTTCGGCACCAGCGCCAATGTCGGCAACCCGACGGTGCTGCGATTCCCGGACGATGCGGGACTGGCGACCTTCTTCACCGCCATCGAAGGCCTGATGGATTTCGACATCAAGAAGATGGACCAGCGCGCCGCCTATGCGAACGGCCTCAAGGGCAAGGCGGGCAATGGCCTGCTGTATCTGAGCCTGCAGGCGAGCGCCGAACCGGAAGCGAACTACTACCAGGCACCCGCACCCACCGCGCCGAAGCCGGGAGCACCGGCGGTTCCCGCGAAGCCGGCGAACCTCGTGAACCAGGCCAAGGGACTCGCCTGGCTGTCGCACGGCGTGCACGGCGATACGACGGCGTTCACGCGCATGCTGTTACGCCACAGCAAGTTCGATGGCACATTCCCGCTCGGCACCGATACGTCCCTGCTCATGGGTGTGTGGCAGACGCTGGTGCCGATCGCACCGGCCTACCGCGGCTGGACCAACGTGGCCATGCAGCAGAAGTACCCGTCGAACGTCGGCGGCGTGAAGGTGCTGAATGAAATCATCAGCGACCTGTCCACCTCCGCCATGCCGGCCGCGGGTGACAACCGCTGGTATGACCTGGCGCTCTACGTGCTCGGCTCGATCGTCACCACGCAGGCCTTCACCGACGGCAACAAGCGCATGAGCCGCTTCGCCTACGTGCTGATGCTGCTGAGCGGCGGCGTGCCGATCGTGGTGCCGAACACCACGCTCGGATCGAGTCTGGGCGACATGCTGTAGCCTTGTCGTTCCCGCGCAGGCGGGAACCTGTTTCTGGCGCTGAAGAATGGATCCCCGCCTTCGCGGGGATGACGAGAGGGCGCGGCGGATGACGACGCCTACAGCCCCAGCTCCAGAATCTTCCCATTGAAGTTCCCACCCCGCTTCTGGGTGGCGCTGGCCAGCTTCTCCGGCGCAACGCCGGCGAGATAGCCGTCGATGATGCGCTGGTCGATGCTGCTTGTTCAGACAGACAGTTTTGACGACCGGATGTCGGCCCGGGAATCTCTCAGGCGTCCTTGAAGCCGAATCCCACCGCCACCGTGAGATGTTCGATGAAAGTCATGCTGTTGACGAAAATGACCGAAAACGCCGAAAAGCTGGCTCCGCCCACGCCGGAGGCGATCAACGCGATGCACGAGTACAACGAAGCGCTCATCGCCGCCGGCATTTTGAAAGACCAGATATACGGCGGACTCATGCCGACCAGCTTCGCCAAACACCTACGGTACACAGGCAAGAACCTCACGGTCACCGACGGGCCATTTACCGAGACGAAGGAAGTGGTCGTGGGTTTCGCGCTCTGGGAGGTCCAATCCGTCGAAGAAGCGCTGGAGTGGGCGAGGAAGTGCCCCGTGATGATGGACTGCACTGTCGAGCTTCGTCCCCTGTTCTCGCCGGAAATGTTTGATCCTGCATGAATGTCGCGTGCAAGGACCGGTGGATCTCGGAGGCGTCGGCATCGGCACGAAAAGTGAGTTGCAGACTCATGGGTCTCGCGGCGCAGTCGACCTCGGACCGCGAAGCCGCACTCACTACACAATGAGTTGACTCTACTTCATATGTAGTAGAAACTCCGACCCTGATCAGAGCGGAGTGCATATGCAAGGGATCGCCAGGGTATTGGCGTCATTCGTGCTGCCGAGCGTCGCGTTTTCGATCACGCAGACGTCCGGCGCGGCTGTCACTGTCGTGCGCGAAGAGGCGTATACGCAGCCGGACACGCGCGAGCTTGTCCTGCACTCGCAGAGTCTCGAACGTGACTTCGTCGTCCTAGTGAGCGCGCCCTCGGGCCCGTTCGTCGAAGCCGGGAAGAAATTGCCCGCCATCTACGCCCTCGACGGTGGCTTCGGAATCGCAGGACCGATCGGACAGGTGATGTCGTGGTCGGGATCGATGGCGCCCGCGTATGTCGTATCTCTGAGCTATCCGCCGGGTGATCAGCATCGAAATCACGACTTGCTGCATCGGCCGGTTTCGACCGATGGCGTGAACATAGGCGGTGGCGGCGAAGCCTTCGCGAAATTCGTTATCCGCGAGCTGCGGCCGTTCCTCGAAAGCCGTTTTCCGCTCGATCCTGACAACGCCATTCTGCTAGGGCATTCGTTGGGTGGGCTGTTCACTGCGAACGTTCTGGCGAACAGCCCCGAGTCCTTCGCTGGTTTCGTCATTGCAAGCCCGTCGACCGGGGCTGATCCGAACATCACCTCGGCGATGCAAGCCGTTGCTGATCGCGGACGAGGTCGTCGAGTGTTCATCGCTGCGGGCCAGTATGAATCGAGCATCGTCGGTAACGCCGATCGGATGGCGAAAGCGTTGAGTGGCGGAACATCGACGTTCGACGTCGTAAATGTCGTCTACGCGGACGCGACCCACGTGTCCTACTGGCCCGATCTCGTGCCTGCGGCATTCAGGCATGTGCTGCCGGCGGCCAACAAATCCCCCACGAAACGAGTCGCCGTCACGTTGGAGAAAGGGCAGCTCGATCGAATCGCAGGTGCTTACTCCATCGGCGATGGACGAATGCTGGCCATCACACTGCGTGGGTCGCGGGTCTACGCGACCCTGGCCGGGACGCCGGAGACGGAGATCCTTGCGGAATCACCGCAGAAGTTCTTTTCGCCGGTCGACGGCTTCGATGTCACGTTCACATTCGAAGGTTCCGACACGGCACCAGCACAAGCCGTCGTAGTCAGCCTGAACGGCGCAAAGACGCGCGCCGTACGGGCTTCTCGCTGACATTTCCGCGGCTCAGCGGCAGAGCCGAGAGGGAGGGCTGACGCCGGACACTTCACTCGCCCACCGGTCGGGAACGCGGTGCAGCCGCAGTTCCCGACGGCTGGTCATCAGGCCCGCGTCAGCTCGTAGTCGCGCGCATCGTCGACGCGCGCCTTCCAGCCCGGATAGACGACGATGGTCGTGAAGGTTTCTTCGATGATGGCGGGGCCGACGACCTCGCTGCCGGGTTCGAGCTCGGCGGAGCTGATGATGTCGGTCGGCTGGAAGCCGCGGCCCAGATTCGCGCGGCGCTGCCGCGTGGCCTGCGCGCGCCTGACCGGCGCAGTGAAGCCTCTGGCCACACTGGGCGAAGGCGTATCGATCTGCGTGACCAGGCGCACGCCGGTGACTTCCGGCATCTCGCCCTCGCGGATGTGGCCGAACTCTTCCATGTGGCGCGCATTGAACGCTTCGATGGCGCGCGCGCCGAGTCCGCCGTCGACGAACGCCAGATCGTGCAGCCCGCGATTGGTTTTCACATCGAAGGCGAGCGCCCAGTTCTGGCCGGGGTAACGCATCTTCATCTGGTAGTGCGCGGTCAACTTGTCGGGCGCGAAGCCCGCGTCCTGGAAGTACTTCGCGGCGCGCTTCTCCAGATCGGTCCAGAGGCTGTTGAGCTTGTCGGTGTCGAGCGCATTCGCCGGCGCGATGTAGGAGCGCTCCTCGTCGATGCTCGGATTGGCGACCAGCGTGCCGAGCGCGGAGAAGGTCGGCGAGGCCTTCGGCACCAGCACCTTGTCGATGCCGAGATCTTCGGCCTGCACGGCTGCGAAGACGGGACCGTTGCCGCCGTATGCGAGCATCACCATGTCTTTCGGATCGATGCCCTTGCCCGCCACCGTGCGGCGCACGGCCTGCGTCATGTTCGCGTTCACGACGCGCCAGCAATCGAATGCCGCCTGCTCCGCACTCACACCCAGGTCGTTGCCGAGTTTCTGGAAGGCTTCATCGACGCCCTGACGGCTCAGCGAGAAGCTGCCGCCTGCGAAATCCGTATCGGCCGAGAGGATGCCCATCATCAGCAGGGCATCGGTCACTGTCGGCTGCGTGCCGCCGCGGCCATAACAGATCGGCCCAGGCGCTGCGCCGGCCGAGGCCGGACCCACTTCGAGCGCGCCGCTGTTGGCGTGACAGATCGAGCCGCCGCCGGCGCCGAGCGTTTCCACCTTCACCATCGGTACGCCGATGAGATAGCGGTGATGCATGTTCCAGCCGGCCTCTGCCGGCGCCGTGCCGTTGAGCACGACCGACATGTCGTAGGACGTGCCACCCATGTCGACACACAGGAGATTCGGATAACCCTTCGCCGTGCCCACGTGCGCCGAGCCGACGACACCGCCCGCAGGACCGGAAGCCAGCACGCGGATCGGCGAGCCTTCCATGTACTCCCTGGTCATCACGCCGCCGCTGGCCTGCATGACCATGAGCTGGTTGCGATAGCCGGCCTGCTTGAGGCGTTCGACCAGCTTCTCAAGATAGGACGTCACGCGCGGTCCGACGTACGCATTCACGACCGTGGTGCTGGTGCGGTCGTATTCCGGCGCGCGCGGCAGCACTTCATAGGAGCGGGAGATGTGCACGCCCGGCATTTCCTCGGCGACGATCTCGGCCGCGCGCTTCTCGTGTACCGGATTGACGAAGGAGAAGAGCAGCGAGATCGCGACCGATTCGACGTTCTGCTTCTTCAGCTTGCGACAGCACTCGCGCACCGCGCTTTCGTCGAGCGGCTTGTACACGGTGCCATCGAACAGGACACGTTCCGGCACGGTGAGCCGGCGGCGACGCGGCGCGATCTGCTGCGGCGGTTCGAGCCGCACGTCCCAGATGTCTTCCTTGTAGCCGCGACGGTATTCGAGTTCGTCGCGGAAGCCTTCGGTGGTGATCAGCCCGGTGACGGCGCCGTTCATTTCGATGAGCGTGTTGTCGGCGATGGTCGTGCCGTGCACGATGGAATCGCACTGGCCGAGGAAATCGCCGAGCGTCAGCTGCTCGATCTCGGCCAGCTTGCGCAGGCCGTTCATGACGCCGATGGAACGATCCTCCGGCGTGCTCAGATTCTTGTGCAGCACGACTTCCGAACCCTTCAGCAGGGCGAAGTCCGTGAACGTGCCGCCGATGTCGATGCCTACGCGATACTTCACTCTTCCTCCTCTCGGACCCCTTCCCCCGCGAAGCGGGGGAAGGTTGGGATGGGGGGTCCTAGGAAACAGAGCGCTGCGCGCGCCCCCACCCTGCCCTCTCCCCTCGCCGGGGGATCTCCGGCGCGCTTCGCTCGCCTCCTCCCCGCTTCGCGGAGGAGGGAAAGACAAACTCATGCCGCCCTTGGCGACCTCATCGTCGCTCGCAGCGCTTCCGTCGCCGCGATATCGACCGTCAGGTCGTAGTCCTCCAGCGAGCCCGTCAGCACGACGCCGTATTTCTCCTTCGCTGCTGCGAGGCTGACGATTTCATCCAGCACGTCTTCCTTCACCGCTTCCGGATCGCGCAGCAACGCCGGTTCGAAACCCGCGCCGCCGCCATGCTGGTAGGCGATCACCGCGCCAGCGGGCAGTTGCGCGCGCGCCGACAATCCCACCTTGTACTCATTGGGCGTGCCGACTTCGAAGCGGCTCGAATATGGACTGGCATCGTCGCCGCCGCGCAGGCCGCGCAACGGATGATCCGCCGACACCATCCATGCCATCGCGAACGTCGGTTCGAGCACCTTTTTCACATTCAGACTGCCCGGCAATCCGCGCCAGCGACCGGCACCACCGGAATCGATGGTCATTTCGCGGCTGATGTTGATGATCGGGAAGCGGCTTTCCGCATCCTCCGCTTCGGACAGCAGCAGGTTGCCGAGGCCCACGCATGACGCACCCCAGCCGTCGATGCCCTGCACCGCCGAGGCATCCATCGAGCGTGCGTCGACGCCCTGGTCCATCCACATCTGTCCGCGCTTGTCGAAGCCGATGACGGCGTTCGGCATGCCGATCTTGTAGACCTGCGGATTGCAGCGCTCGGGCACTACGTCCGACAGCGCGACGCAGATGGCCTCGATGATCTCGCACGCCGGATGGAACGAGCCCAGCGCCGCCGGCTTGTTGATCGGCGGATGCACGATGGTGTTCTCGGGAATGATGATCTCGCAGGCGTGGAACAGGCCTTCGTTCTTGATGATGGTCGGATCGATCATCGAGGCGAGCTGCGTCATCGCGTAGCCGCGGCTGTTGGCGAACGTGTTCCACACGCCGACCAATTCGGGACGATCGTCAGTGCCGGTAAGATCGACAGTGAGCTTGTCGCCCGTGATCGTGCAGGCGACGTGGACCTTCACGTCCTTGGTGCCGAGCGTGTCGTGGTCGATGAAGACATCTGCTTCGTACCGGCCGTCCGGCCATTTCGCGACTTCCTCGCGGAAGCGCTTTTCGGTGTGGTCGATGTTGTAGTTGATCGCCGCCTTGACGCGTTCGGCGCCCCATTTGCGGACGATGTCCTGCAGCAGCTTCACGCAGTGCTGCACGGCGCCGATCATCGCGGCGAGATCGCCCGCGAACGACGGGAAGCGGTTGTTGCGCTCCAGCAGCTTGATGACGTCGCGACGCTTCTCGCCGCGATGTACGAGCTTGAGACAGGGAATCGCCAGGCCTTCGGTGAAGATGTCCGTCGCTTCGAGCGTGAAACCTCCCGGATCCTTGCCGCCCGTGTCGCCCTGATGAGCCTGCAGCGCCTGCACCAGCACGAGTTCGCCCTTGTCGTCGTACACGGGCGCGTAGACGTTGTAGTCCGGCAGATGGCCGCCGCCGTAATCCGGATCGTTGCCGAGGAAGACATCGCCCGGACCCCAGTCATAGTCCTGCTTGAACTGCAGGCCGTAACGCACCGTGAGCTGCGAGATGAACACCAGATGCGGCGTGCCGACCGACACTGCCGCGAGCCGCCCATGCGCATCGATGATGCTGCCGTTGCGTTCGTTCGACTGATTGATGATCGGCGAGGTCGCCGAGCGCCCGAGATGGGTCGCTGCTTCGAAGCACACGGTTTCGAACGCGCCGCGGATGATGCTCGCCGTCACCGGATCAACGATCGCGGTCGTCGGCAGCGGATCGCGCTTCGCGGCAAGCTGCCTGTTCAATTCGAATGACATGACGACATTCTCCCGATTTGATCAACCACGAAGCGGCGAATAGGAAAATGGCCGCAAAAAAAGCGCAAAGTCAGAAATCCCTTGTTTTTCCCATTTGCGCCTTTTGCGCCTTTTGCGGCCATTCTCTTCCGATCTGGCGGCTACTCTCCCTCTTCGCTCCAGCTCTTCGTCTCACGGCTTCTTCCGGTTCGACCGGCCCATCCGCCACTCCGGCGGATACTCCATGTCCTTGTCCTTGACGACGTTGTTCAGTCCCTTGCCGAACACCTCATCGCCGAGCTGCACGTCGTCGCTGCTGTCGTTCTTCATCATCGGCAGCATGCCTTCGACGAAGCCGGTGAGCAGGCTGCCCAGGTATTCACCGCGGTGCTGCTTGTAGAGCTCGATGAAGGTCTTCTGCACGGCGACGACATCGGTCGGACGCGAGCGCGAGCAGGCCAGCGCGTACTTCGCCGTCTCCGCTTCGAGCTTGTCGCGCGGCACGACGCTGTTGAGGAAATTGCACTCGTACATTTCCTTCGCGGTGAACGGCCGGCCGGTGAACAGCATCTCCTGGAATTTTCGCAGGCCGATCGTGTCGATCCAGGTCCACAGACGCGGACCCCAGCCGGCATAGCGGAACGCGGGATGACCGAACAGCGCCTCGTCGGATGACACGACCAGATCGGCATCGGCGGCCTGGTAGAAGTGCCAGCCGTAGCAGTAACCCTTTGCCTCGAGGATGCTGATCTTCTTGAACTCCTGCAGCGGACGGTTGCCGGCCGGCGCCTTGGCGTAGTGATCGGTCAGGCCGTGCAGGAAACGGAACGTGTCCTTCGGCGGATATTTCACATCGGGATCGTCGATGCCGAACTCGTGCAGCAGCGAGACGTCCTTGCTGGTCGCCGACAGCATCTCGGCCTGTTCGGGCAGATCGCCGCCCGAGCCGAAGTGTTCGCCTTCGCCGCGGATGACCAGCACCTTCACGTCGTCGTCGATGTTGGCCTTGAAGATGTACTCGGCGTAGACCTGCCGCATCCCGGCGGTCGTGGCATTCAGTGCCTGCGGGCGATCGAAGGTCAGGGTCGCGATCCTGGTTGCCTTGTCCTTCTCGTAACGGATGTACTTCCTGGCCTCGTCCTTCATCGCTTTGATGTCGATCATGGGATCCTCCGGGCTGGGGCAGCGAGGCTTCGTCCGCCACGGCACATGACCGGATCTTAGCCACCCGCCCGAGGCCCGGATCGGGCATTGCAGAGACGGGCAATGCCCGGGTCAGCCACAGTCGCCGCCCGACTCCGACTGTAGGTCAGGCTTCAGCCTGACTTCTCCGGAGTCAGGCTGAAGCCTGACCTACAGGAAGAATTCCGACCTCGATCCATCCGTCCACCGTGCGCACTTCATACGTCGCGATCGGCTTCGTCGCCGGCGGATTCATCGCGCGGCCCGTGGCGAGTTCGAAGCGCGCGCCGTGCAGCGGACAGGCGATCCAGGTGCGTCCCATGCGACCGCAGTCGAGTTTCTCCTCGGCGTGCGAGCAGATGTTGGAGACGGCGAATAGACGGTTATCGGTGTTGCAGAGAAGGATCCACTTGCCGGCGACTTCGACTGCCTTCTTGGAGCCTGCCGGCAGCTCGGCGGCCTGCAGTACGCGCACGAAATTGGACACTCGGGAGAACCTGTCTTTGACCGTTTCGATTCCGGCCCCTTCCTCCGCGAAGCGGGGGAAGGTTGGGATGGGGGCGTCTTCAAGAACGGAGGCACTTTCACGCGCCCCCACCCTGCCCTCCCCCGCAAGCGGAGGAGAGGAAGACTCAGGAAGACACTACTTCATGTACCTGTCGACCGTCTTCTCGAAGTGACGGATGCGGATTTCCTGGTAGTTGCCGAGCGTGATGCCCGGCTTCGCACTCGCTTCGAGACCTTCCTGCTGCAGGATCAGGTTGTCCGTGTCCTGATCGAGGATGTTGCCGAAGCCCGGATCCATGCCCTGCGCTTCGCAGAACGATTGATGATCGGCGAGCCGGATCGGTTCGGCCGGCATCGGACGATTGCCGTCGACGGGTACGGGGCGCATGAACAGCACTTCGTAGAGCGACTTGCGATGATCCTGCGGATCAGGCCGGAAGCGATACACCATCGGCAGCGAGATGCCGGGGAACACGAAGGTGTTCGGAAACACCGTGTACGAGTAGCAATCCAGCAGTTCGGAATCCGACACGCTGCTGAGATCGGTGTTGGTCGCCTTCTCGAACATGCCGCGGAACATGTCGGCCATCACCTGCCGCGCGCTGCCGCCGTTCAGCGAGCGCTCTGAATTGCCGAGTGCGCTGCTGTCGCCGATCGTGAACTGCTTGAGGATGTCCTCTTCCGTGTGCTTGCCGTACAGGTGCGGGCTCAGCACGCCGAGCGGCGAGATGAAGCGGTTCACGTGCTCGCCGTACGTGTCGTACTGCGAATTCGCGTCGCCGTTCGACACCGCCACCTGCGGATGCGTGACGATGACGTGATACGCCTCCATGAACGCTTCGATGGCGAGCTTCCAGTTGCAGGGCAGGCGCTTGGCGACGTGCAGGTAGATGTAGCGGTCTTCGAGTTTCCAGGCCTTGAAGTGTGCCAGCGCTTCGGGGCCAAGGTATTCGGCGAGCGTCGGTGCATTCGGATCCATGTTGATGAACACGAAGCCGCCGAGCGTTTCGACCTTCGCCTGCGGCAGCGAGAACTTCTTCGAATCGACGTGCGGGAAATCCCAGTCGCACACGGCTTCCTTGTGCGAGCCGTCGATGTTCCAGCTCCAGCCATGGAAGCTGCACTTGAACTCGCGCGCATTGCCTTCGGTGCCGGACGCGCGCAGCTTGGTGCCGCGATGGAGGCAGGCGTTGTAGTACGCGCGGATGTCGTTCTTCGCGACGCGCGTGACGATGAACGAGTGCCGACCGATGTCGTAGACGTGGTAGTCGCCGACTTCGGGGATGTGTTCCTCGCGGCAGGCGAACTGCCAGGTGCGCGGCCACAGGTTTTCCATTTCCCGTTTCGCGTAGTCCGCATCGATGTAGCGATCCTTGGGAATGTCCTCATCGCCCATGAAGGCGTAGGACTCGGAGCGCACCCAGCGCGGCGCGCCGACCTTGTCGGAGGCGATGATTTCCTGGGTCGTCGGCGCGCCCGGACAACGGGCTTCGCCTTTGTGTGCGCGATCTTTGATTTCCGCTGACATTGAGAGATCTCCGCAATTGCTCAGGCAGCCGCGCGCCGCTGCGCCGCGCTGGCGGTGTTCTTGTACACCTGCCCGTCCTTCATGATCATGACCAGGCGCTCGGCGTCGAGCAGCACCGCAGAATCCGCGAGCGGATCGCCGTTCACGAGCAGCAGATCGGCCAGATAGCCTTCCTTGATCTCGCCGAGCTTGTCGCCCGACACGGAAGTCATGAGCAGCCCGCCATTGCGCGTCGCACAGCGCAGCGCGTCGACGGGGGTGTAGCCGTAGTACTGGACGAAGAAGCCGATGTCGCGCGAGTTGGTGCCGTGCCGACTCCATGCGAAACCATAATCGCCGCCGATCACGTGACGGATACCGCGCTTGCGCAGTTCGGTATGCGTCTTGATCGATGCTTCGAGCAGGCCCGGAATGCCCATGTAGCCGCCGACTTCGGCAGTGAGCCCGTTGGGCGCCGCTTCGTTGTTGACGATCGAATGAAACAGGCTGACGGTCGGCGCGACGAAGACCCGGTCCTTCGCTTCCTCGAACATGTCGAGAGTCTTCGCGTCGGAATACTCGCAGTGATACAGCACGTCGACGCCGGCGCGCAGGCAGTGCTGGGTGCCGACGATCGAGCGCGTGTGTGCATTCACCTTGCGGCCGTAGTCGTGCGCCGTTTCGACGGCCATCCTGATCTCGTCGAACGACATCGGCGTCGAATGCGCCGGCGTGTTCGGATAGAACGGATCGCCCGAGACGTCGAGCTTGATGTTGTCGCAGCCTTCGCGGCAGCACAGGCGCACCGCTTTGCGCATCTCCTCCGGACCATCGACGATGATCGAGGGGCCGACGCGCGGATTGTGATTCCTGCTCTCGTCGCCCATGCCGCCGGTCACGCTGATCTCGAGCGAACCGGCGCGGATGCGCGGCCCCGGCAGACGACCCGCGTCGACTTCATTGCGCACGGCGACACCGAGTCGCAGCTTCGCTTCGGACGCACCCCAGGCGCTGGTGAAGCCATGATCGAGCAGCACCTTCGCGACGCGCGCGGTGAGCAGCGTGTGTTCTTCCGGCGGCGGCGTGATGAGATCTTCGGTCGCGGCGACGGTTTCGAAAGAGAGATGCGCGTGACCTTCCGTCATGCCGGGCATCAGGAACAGACCTTTGCCGTCGATCACCTGGCAACCCGCCGGGGCGATCTGGCCCGGTGACTTCGATACGGCGCGGATGCGGTTGCCTTCGATCAGCACATCGCCTTCGAACGGCGCGGCGCCGCCAGCATCGAAAATCCGCGCGCCTGTGATCAATGTGTTGGCCATGAACCTGCGCCTCCCGGGGCACCCGGCTGTGGGTTTGCAGTGTCGGCATACTACTTTTTCCCCTATCCACCGGAATGACCGGGTATGCAGGCCCACTTGCCTGCGTCTGCTATGGCGCCGTTGACTGGTCTGCGCGGTGTTGTCTGAGCCAGAACGCTCACGCATCCTGCTGGCGTTGTAGGTCAGGCTTCAGCCTGACAGTTCTCAGGCCGGCTAAAGCCGGCCCCACAGGAAGAGCCACCACAGCCAACCTTCGGGATAGCCAATGATCAGGGGAATCCATCACGTCGCCGTCCACGTCCACGACCTGGACCGGATGATGAAGTTCTACAAGGACGCCTTCGGTTTCGAACTCGTCGGCGAAGCGTTCAGCTGGCGCGACAGCGATTTCATCGACCGCATCGTCGACGTGCCGAACTCCGCTGCCAAGGGCGCGATGCTGCGCGCCGGCACCTGCTACATGGAGCTGTTCGAATACGAAGCACCGAAGCCCACCGTCTCGCGCGGCCTGCAGCCGTACGACAAGGGCTACACGCACTTCTGCGTGGACTGCACCGACATCGAGAAGGAGTACGAACGCCTGAAGGGCCTCGGCATGACCTTCAGCCAGCCGGGTCCGATCGACGTCGGTCACGTGAAGTCGATCTACGGGCGCGATCCGGAGGGCAACCTGATCGAGATCCAGCAGACGGCGGATCACTGCGATTTCCGCATGGGCAAACTGCCGCCGGTGCGGAGCTGAAGAGAAGACCGGAAAAGAGAATGGCCGCAAAAAGCGCAAAAGGCGCAAAGGTCGGAATCGTGCTCTGAAGCTTTTGCGCCTTTTGCGCTTTTTGCGGCAATTTCTACTTCTTTTCTCCTTTTGCGTTCTATGCGCTCTTTGCGGTTACTCCTCGTCCGACTTCCCGATGACCCAGTCCGCCACCACTCTCGACGACAAGTACCTGCAGCCCCGCGGACGGGTCTTCCTCAACTCGAATCAGGCGCTGGTGCGGTTGCCGCTGGATCAGAAGCGGCGCGATCGCGCCGCGGGACTGGCGACCGCGGGCTACCTCTCCGGCTATCGCGGTTCGCCGCTCGGCGTGTACGACTCTGCACTGTGGGGTGCGCAGAAGCTGCTCGACGCGCACGACATCAAGTTCGTGCCGGGATTGAATGAAGAGCTTGCCGTCAGTGCCATCCGCGGGACGCAGCAGCTCAAGTGGTTCGGCAAGTCGGCTTTCGATGGCATCTTCGGACTGTGGTACGGCAAGGGCATCGGCGTCGACCGCGCCTGCGAATCGCTGAAGCTCGGCAATCTCGAAGGCACGTCGGCGCTCGGCGGCTTTCTCGCGGTGGCGGGCGACGATCACGGCGGCAAGTCATCCGACAGCGCGCATCAATCCGAACACACGCTGATCGCGGCACTGCTGCCGATCCTGTATCCGGCGACCATCGACGAGATCATGGAGTTCGGTCTGTTCGGCTGGGCGATGTCGCGTTACAGCGGCTGCTACGTCGGGTTGAAATGCATTACCGATACGCTCGATCTGTCGGCGACCGCCGCGGTGCCGGACCTGAGCCGCACGTATCTCATTCCGACCGACTACGAACTGCCCGCAGGCGGCCTGAACCTCAAACCCAATCTGCCGCCGCTGGTCGAAGAAGAAACGCTGGTGAACCGCCGCCTGCCCGCGGCCACGGCCTTCGCACGCGCCAACGGCATCGATCGCACCGTGATCGACGGCGAGCGTCGCACGCTGTCGATCGTCAGCGCGGGCAAGGCTTATCTCGATGTACGCCAGGCACTCGAAGATCTGGGACTCGACGAGACGAACTGCCGCCGACTCGGTATCCGCCTGTACAAGCCGGGACTCATCTGGCCGATGGACCGCGAACGCCTGATCGAATTCGCGCAGTCGAGCAGCGCCGTGCTGGTCGTCGAAGAAAAGCGGCCGGTGATGGAAGACCAGATCGCGCGGCATCTGTATGCGATCGGCGCGGATCGCCGCCCTGCCCTCGCAGGCAAACAGGATCT
Organism: Povalibacter sp.; assembly: GCF_036735925.1. Classification (NCBI taxonomy): domain Bacteria; kingdom Pseudomonadati; phylum Pseudomonadota; class Gammaproteobacteria; order Steroidobacterales; family Steroidobacteraceae; genus Povalibacter; species Povalibacter sp. The sequence continues at coordinate 78,891 of NZ_DAINNK010000006.1, read as the reverse complement.
GAAGGGCGCGCCGCTGCTGCCGGCAGTGGGCGAGCTCACGGTCGGCCACGTGCGCCGTGCCATCAAGACATTGCTGGATCAGATCGGCATCACCGATGCGCGCATCGCCGAACGGGCGTCGCTGTACGGCACGCTCGAAGCGCAGGCAGGGAAGCTCAGCAGCACGCTGATCCGTCCCGCGTACTTCTGCTCCGGCTGCCCGCACAACACCAGCACGAAGATTCCCGATGGCTCGATCGCGCTCGGCGGCATCGGCTGCCACGGACTCGCGGCCGTCGTGATGGATCGCAAGACCATGCAGTTCGTGCCGATGGGCCACGAAGGGTCGCCGTGGGTGTCGGTGAGCCAGTTCGTCGATCGACCGCATGTCTTCCAGAACATGGGCGACGGCACGTATTCGCACTCGGGCGTGCTCGCCATTCGCGCGGCTGTCGCAGCGAAGGCGAACATGACCTACAAGGTGCTGTACAACGATGCGGTGGCGATGACGGGCGGCCAGCCGGTCGAACTCAAGATGACGCCGATCGACCTGGTGAACCAGCTGCTGTCCGAAGGCGTGCGGCCGGTGAAGCTGGTATCGGATCATCCCGAGCAGTACGCGAACCTCTCGCTGCCGCCGAACGCGACGCTGCATCATCGCGACGAACTCGATTCGCTGCAGCGCGAGCTGCGCGAAATGAAGGGCGTCACCGGCATCATCTACGAACAGACCTGCGCCGCCGAGAAACGCCGGCGCCGCAAGCGCCAGCTGATGCCGGATCCGGACAAGCGCGTCTTCATCAATCCGGACGTGTGCGAGGGCTGCGGCGACTGCTCGGTGCAATCGAACTGCATCAGCATCCTGCCGCTCGATACCGAGTTCGGCCGCAAGCGCAGGATCGATCAGTCGACCTGCAACAAGGACTTCAGTTGCGTAAAGGGCTTCTGTCCTTCGTTCGTCACCGTCCAAGGCGCGAAGATCGCGGTGCGCGCGATCGGCGATGCGAAACGATTGCAGCAGTTGATCGATGCACTGCCCGATCCGCCGACGCGTGCATTGGACGAACGCGGCTACAACATCCTGGTCGGCGGCATCGGCGGCACCGGCGTACTGACGATCGGCGCGCTGCTCGGCATGGCCGCGCATCTCGACGGCAAGGGCTGCACCGTGCTCGACATGACGGGCATGGCGCAGAAAGGCGGCGCGGTAGCCAGCCACATCCGGCTCGGGCCGGACCCCACACATATATATGTGTCGCGGCTCTCCGAGGGCATGACGGACCTGCTGATCGCCTGCGACCTGATCGTCGGCTCCGGTACCGCCGTACTGAAGACGCTGCGGCCCGGACACACCGCCGGCATCCTCAATACCGATGTCGCGCCGACCGGCGAATTCCAGAGCAACCGCAACATCGATCTCGGGGCGGATCGTCTGCTGGCCGCAGTCGCCTCCGCGGTCGACGGCGGCCCGCTGTTCGACCTGCACGCCAGCCGACTCGCCACCGAACTCACCGGCGACAGCATCGGCACCAACATCCTGATGCTCGGTTACGCCGCGCAGAAGGGATTGCTGCCGGTGTCGCTCGCGTCGCTGCAGCAGGCCATCCGGCTCAACGGCACGTTCGTCGAAGGCAACCTGCGCACCTTCGCGCTCGGTCGCCTGGCTGCGCATGCGCCGGAGGCACTGGCGCAGGAACTCGGCGAGAAATCCGAACGGGTGCCGCTCGGCACGATCGACGATGTCGTTGCCAGCCGCACGCGTCTGCTGACGGCCTATCAGAACGCGAGTTATGCGGAGCGCTACCGCAGCTTCATCGACGACATTCGCTCGCGCACGCATTCCGTCAGGGGCAACGATGCCTTCGTGCGCGAAGTCGCACTCACGCTGGCGCGGCTCATGACCTACAAGGACGAGTACGAAGTCGCGCGGCTCTACGCCGATCCGCGCTTCCTGCAGCGCATGCGCGAACAGTTCGCCGGCGACTTCCGCATGACGTTCCATCTCGCTCCGCCGCTGCTGCCGGGGCGCGATGCGAGCGGTCGACCGAAGAAGCGCGAGTTCGGCGGCTGGATGCTGCCGGTGTTCAGGCTGCTGGCGAGGATGAAAGGACTGCGCGGCACGCCGTTCGACGTGTTCGGCTACACGGCCGAACGTCGCATGGAGCGACGCTTGATCGAAGACTATCGCGCGCTCGTGGAGCGCATCGCTGCACGACTCGATGAGTCGAATCTCGTCGCCGCGATGGATCTGGCGCGCGCAGCCGGCGAGATCGCCGGCTACGGTCTGGTGAAGGACGCCGCGGTCGCTGCCTATGAGGCCAACCTGCCGGCGCTGCTCGCCGCCTTCCGCTCAGATCCCTGTGGGGCCGGCTGGAGCCGGCCTTCGGAGGAGTCAGGCTGAAGCCTGACCTACAGCCTGACCTGCAGGAAGATCAGTCAACTGCCCAGCGTCACCACCGGCGCGAAGCCGCCGTAGATCATCCGCTTGCCGTCGAACGGCATGGGATTCTTCTCGGGGTTCATGCGCGGATCGGACTTCATCACTTCTTCCATTCGCGACATGGCCTTGTCGCGCGTGGCCTTGTCGGGCCATTCGACCCACGAGAACACGACGGCTTCGTCCTCGTTTGCCTGAACGGCACGCCGGAAATCCGTGACTTTCCCGTCGGGCACATCGTCGCCCCAGCATTCGAGGATGCGCGTCGCACCCATTTCCATGAAGACACTGTCGCCGGTGTTGGCGTGGTCGATGAACTTCTGCTTGTTCGCCTTGGGAACGGCGATGACGAAACCGTCGATGTAGGGCATGACGCCTCCTCGTTTGACTACCGTGGTTGCCGACAGGATGGGGGCTTCTGTAGGTCAGGCTTTAGCCTGACTCTGATAAAGAGGCCGGCTAAAGCCGGCCCCACAGTGAAGAGCCCCCCACCCCAGCCCTCCCCCTGCAAGCAGAGGAGGGAGCGGGAATGAGATCTGTCACCTCAAGGACGAACGAGCCGCTGCCGAACCGACACTTCGCCCGGACGCAAAGGCCGGATTGCTATGATCCCGGCATGTCCGCATCCGACCCGCAGCCATCCCTGTTCGCCCAGGCATTGGCGATTCCGGCCTGGCTCGAAGCCGACGGCGCGACGCCGTACGACGAACGGCTGCATCGGGAACGGCGCATTGCTGCCGATATCGACGCACGCGATCCGCTGACCCGCGTCCTCCGCTGGTGGGAACGCGCGGCAGCGACGCGACCCGTTCCCGCTGCCGATACGACGCTGATTGCACGACTGTTGCGCGCCCGACGCCTGATCTCGCTGCTCATGGTGCTCCTGGGCGGCGCGGCGGGTGCCGCCGCTGCGCTGGCGGTTTTCCATTACGACGGCACGTGGCCGGTCAACGTCGTCACCGTGCTCGCCTCGCTCGTGCTGTTGCAGATCGCATTGATCGTGCTGACGCTGGTATTGATGCTGCCGCAGATACCGGGCGTGCGTGCCGTGCAGGATCTGCTCGGCGGCCTGAATCCCGGTGCGCTGGCCGCCGCAGCGTATCGACGCCTGCGACGGGTCGACGATTCCCGCGCCGATGTGCTGGTCTGGCACGAAGCGCGCGGTCCGGCGGCGAGCCGCTTCGCGCGCTGGCAGATGCTCGTGTGGTCACAAACGGCCGCTGTCGCATTCAATGCCGCCGTCGTGCTCACCGCCATTGCGCTGATCGCATTCACCGACCTCGCATTCGGCTGGAGCACGACCCTGCGGCTCAATGCGGATCGCGTGCATCGGATCACGCAGACGCTGTCGTTGCCGTGGCGCGAGTTCTGGCCTGCCGCAGTGCCCGGCGTGGATCTCATCGAAGCCTCGCGTTTCTATCGACTCGCGTCGGCGCCGCCGAGCCGCACGGTGGCGAGCGAACTGACGGGCTGGTGGCCCTTCCTGCTCGCCTGCATCCTGACCTACGGGCTACTGCCGCGCGTACTGATGCTGACGTTCGCATCGCAACGCCTGCGGACCGCAACCAGACATCTGCTGCTGGACGATCCGCGCACGCGTGCCCTGCTCGATCGCATGGACACCGCGGAAATCCAGCTCGGCGCGACGGACACGGAGAACGCGCCCGGCACCCGCAACGAACTCGCCGCCGCACCGCCGGCCAGCGACGCCGATGCGCTCGCCATCGTCTGGTCGCATGCGCTGCCGGACGAAAGCGTGCCGCGATGGAGCCTGCAGCATTTGCAGCGACGCGTATCGAGTACCTATGCCGCGGGCGCAGCGACACTCGATGCGGACCGCGCGCTGCTTCGCCAGATCGCCTCGCTGCAGCCGCGCGCGACACTCATCTTCGTGCGCGCCTGGGAAGCGCCGCTGCTCGATCTGCAGGACTTTCTCGCCGATCTGCGCACTGCCGTCGGCCGCGAGTGCTCGATCATCGTCGTGCCGGTGTCGGCGGATCAGTCGCCACCCACGCGCGCGCAGCAATCGACGTGGTCGCGCTGGACGGCACGGCTCGCCGATCCGGCGCTCTACATGGAAATCGGGCTCGAGAGCGGCGCGTGAACGATTCGCATCCGACCTTCGCCGTCGTCGGCCATCCCAACAAGGGCAAGAGCAGCATCGTCGCGACGCTGGCGGAAGACGACTCCGTGATCATTTCGCCGGACCCGGGCACGACGCGCCGTGCGCGCAGTTTTCGCATGCGCATCGACGACCAGGTGCTGTACGAACTCATCGACACGCCCGGATTCCAGCGGCCGCGCAGCACGCTCGCGTGGCTGCGCGACCACGAACGCGACGCCAGTGCGCGGCCCGCTGTCGTGCGCGAATTCGTGACCGCACACGAGCGCGATGACCGGTTCCACGATGAATGCGAACTGCTGCGGCCGATCCTCGAGGGCGCCGGCATCCTGTACGTCGTCGATGGCGCGCATCCCTACGGCGTGGAATATGAAGCGGAGATGGAGATCCTGCGCTGGACCGGCCAGCCGCGCATGGCATTGATCAACCTGATCGGACCGGGCGATCACATCGAGGAATGGCGGCGCGCGCTGAACCAGTATTTCTCCATCGTGCGCGTGTTCGATGCACAGCGTGCCGACTTCGCGCGACGCCTGGAACTGCTGCGGGCCTTCCGCGAACTCGGCGAGGGACACGCGCAATGGAGCACGATGCTCGAACGCGCCGTGACGACACTGGATCGCGATCGCGCGACGCGCGCCCGGCGCGCCGCTGCGGAGATCGCCGATCTGCTCGGCGACGTGCTGTCAGCCCAGGAACGCGCGCCCGCACCGGAAGGCAGCGACGAGGCCGACATCTCGCGCCGGCTAGGCGAGCAGCTCAAGACACGCATCCGCCAGCGCGAACAGCAGCAACGCCGCGCGGTGCAGGCCATCTACCATCACGCCGCGCTCGCCGCGCAAGAGCAGCAGGTCGACCTGCTGCAGGAAGATCTGTTCTCCGAACGCAGCTTCGCCGTCTTCGGCATGTCCACGGCGCAACTCGCGGTGACGGGTGCAGCGACCGGCGCGCTGACGGGCGGCGCCATCGATCTTGCGGTCGGCGGCGCATCGCTGCTGATCGGCGCGGGCGTCGGCGCCGTCCTCGGCGGACTGGGCGCCGTATTCGGTGCGGGGCGTCTTGCGAAAGTGCAGGTGCTCGGCACACCGCTCGGCGGGCATCGCGTGATCGTCGGCCCGATCACCTCACCCAATCTGCCGTGGGTACTGCTGGGCCGTGCACTGCTGCATCAGCGCCTCGTCGCCGAACGCAACCACGCCGTGCGCGATGCGCTGGTGCTCGATGCCACTGCGGGAACGCATCTGGCCGATGCGATCGACACCGGCAGACGCAAGCGCATGGCTGCGTGCTTTGCGCGCATCCGCGAGGATGGCGGTCTGAGCGCCGGGGATCGCGAGGCGTTGATCGGCGAGATCGTCGGACCTCTTCCTGTAGGTCAGGCTTCAGCCTGACATCTTCAGAGGCCGGCTGAAGCCGGCCCCACAGGAAGAGGAAGAGGAAGAGGAAGAGGACTAACGAACCGGCAGCTGAATCTCCGCCTTCGCCGTCGACATCGTCGCCCCGGTCTGGCTGGTCATCCTGAAATCGACCTGCACGACGTGGCGACCCTCGTCGTCCTTCTGTTTATCGACGACGCTCGCATTGAAGATCGTGATGTCGCCGGTGAAGGCCGGGCCGCGATACGCGCAGTTGGAATGCACGACCCTGCCCCACTCGCCGGCCCAGCCGGCGAGATAGTCGATGATCCACGCGCCCATCGATGCACCGTAGCCGTAGCCGCGCGGCATGCCGATGTAGCGCGCCCAGCGCGGAAACAGGTGGCCGCGCGAAGGGCCGATGTAGGCGCCGTCGGTCTGTTCGGGATTGATGCGTTCCAGCTCGCCGTCGGACTCCTTGCCGGCCATGTCGGCGGTGAAGCCCAGCTCTTCGAGATCGATGTCGGTGCGACGGCGCATGCCGCCCCAGATGGTGAACGGATACGCACGCCATTCGGTGGCGAAGCTGGCGATGCTGTGCGGGCCGATGACGCGTACCGGCAGCCTGTCGCCGACCTTCACGTCATCCCACCAACGTTTGCCGTGACCCAGGTCGTGCAGCATCTTGATGTACTCGAACTTCCGGTCTTCGAGTTCGGCGAGCTGCACGTCGGTCCATTCGGGATCATCGGTCGCGCTCGCCGGCGGCGTGCCGCCCATTTCGCGCGCGAGATCGGCGCGGTAGCGGATGCTGGTCGAGCGTTGCGTGGCGATCTTGTCGCCGAGGTGGTTGTAGTAGTGATTGTCGCCGCGCTGGAAGCACGTCGGGCCGGCGAACCTGGTGTCCTTGACGGCGTAGTCGAACGGAATGCGTTCGTTGTGGATCGTGTCGCCGCCAGCGATCTGCGGGCCATAGAACCACCACTCGTCGCCGCCGAACAGCAGATGCGACTGCGGGATGCGGCCGACGCAGGCCGGCGCGGCGCCATGCCCATCGTCGCAGGCCACCGAGAACGACTGCGGTGCGATGAGCTTGCCGAAGCGGCTGTCCGCTGCATACGCGTTGTCGTAGTGCAAGCGGTTGGGATAGTGCATCGCCTGCGCCCAACGCTTGATGTCGAGATTGCCGATCGGGTCCTTCATGCGGGCGCCCTCGATGGGCTTGCCCAGGTAGCGATCGATGTCCGAACAGTCGAGGATCTTGTCAGTCATTGCCGGCAGGCGCTCCGCGCACACGGGATCGGCCGGAATGGTAGAGAACGGTCCGGGGCTTGTCCCGACCGCAGACGACGCAGAGATGGCGGGGAAAACCCTGAAGGTCCCCTCTTCTGTAGGTCAGGCTTCAGCCTGACTCCAAAGAAGTCAGGCTGAAGCCTGACCTACAGGCGGAGGCCGGCTGAAGCCGGCCCCACAGGAAGAGATGAAGACCAGGCCGATCAACCCGTGGCTTGCAGCCGCGACGCCTGCTCCTCTGCCTTCGCCCGCGCCGCAATGTCATTGGCCGCGACGAAGCCGAACGTGAGTGCCGGCCCGATCGTGCCGCCCGCGCCCGGATAGCAGTTGCCGAACGGGCTGCCGGCATTGTTGCCTGCGGCATAGAGATTCGGAATCGGCCGGCCGCTGCCGTCCAGCACGCGTGCCTGCGCATCCGCCTTGAGTCCGCCCTTCGTCCCGAGATCGCCGAGATTGATCGCCACCGCGTAATACGGCGCCCTGTCGATCGGCCCGAGGCAGGGATTCGGCTTCACGTTGAAATCGCCGAACATCTGGTCGTAGCTGTTGCCGCCACGACCGAACTCCGGATCGACGCCGTTCTTTGCGTAGCCATTCATGCTGGCGACCGTGCGCTCGAGCGCCTCTGCCGGCACCTGGATTTTTTTCGCCAGCGCGTCGAGCGTGTCCGCGCGGAAGATGTAGTGATCCCACCAGTCCGGCGGAATCTTGCGATCGGCCATGAGGATCGTCGGCATGATGCCGCCCGCCGTGAATTTCTCGCGGAACGTGGCATCGAATACCAGCCAGCACGGCGTGTTCGCACCGGTCTTCAACTGATCGGCCACCATCGCCTTGCCGAATTCGTCGTAGCCCGTTGCCTCGTCCACGAAGCGCACACCGTTTCGGTTGACGCAGACACTGTGCGGGCGACCGACATCGAACGCCGCCTGATGGATCTCTTCGAAGTTCGATGCCGACGCCATCGGCAGGTGCATGGTCGGAATCCACCAGCCCGATTCGGTGTGCTCGGTCGCGGCGCCGATCTTCATGCCCGCGATCAGGGCTTCGCCGCGGTTCGCATCTTCGGGCGAGCTGCTGTGGCGCGTGAGGCCCGGCACCGGGAAGAAGCGATCGCGCAGTTCCTGATTCCACTCGAAACCGCCGGCCGCCAGCACGACGCCGTGCTTCGCGCCGATCTCGTACACACGACCGAAGTGATTGACCTTCACGCCGGTCACCTGGCCATGGGCGACGACGAGTTCATCCAGCTTCGTGTCGAGCCTGATCTCGATCCTGCGCGCCAGCACGTGCTTGTAGAGCCAGCCCATCAGCGCAGCGCCCATCGTGAAGCGCCGGTCGCGTGCCGTGATGCGGCGCGTGCTGCGATCCGTCCAGTAGCGCCACCCCATCTTGAGGAACGTGCGCACCCAGCCCTTGGAGCGCGTGGAGATCGAGAAGAACTCCATCACATCCATCGAGTAACGACCGAGCACCTTGAAGCGGTTGTACTGCTCGCGCATCAGCGGGAAGTGCTCGCCGAGTTCGCGGCCGTCGAAGGTATCGCAGATCAGCGAACGGTCCGTGCGGGCGCTCGGCGCCGTCGCGTAGTAGTCGGGCCAGGCAGCGACGGCCAGCGGAATGCCGAGCGACTTGATGAATTTCGCCATCTCCGGCGCATTGTCGAGATAGGCATCGAGCCGTTCGCGGTTCACGCCGCTGCCGAGGATGCTGTCGAGATACGCGAGCGTCTTGTCGCGATTGTCATCGTTGGGCGTGAGCTGGTGGTTCGGCACCCACAGCACGCCGCCCGAGGTAGCGGAGGTGCCGCCGAACTTGTGCGCCTTCTCCACGATGAGCACGGAGAGACCGCGGTCGGCCGCGCGCAGTGCCGCCATCGCGCCGGCGGCGCCCGATCCGATCACGACGACGTCGTAGGTTTCTGTGCTCATGTATTGGCTACTCTGATGTAGATCCGGCTCTGGCCTGAAGCGGGCTTCTGCTTCTTCCTGTAGGTCAGGCTTCAGCCTGACTCTTCTCTTCCTGTGGGGCCGGCTTTCCCGTGGGATTCCCTTCGGTCACAGCCGGCCTTCAAAAGAGTCAGGCTGAAGCCTGACCTACAGCAGAAAAGCCGAAGCCTCAGAACCGGTACGACAGCTCGAGTCCGTACATCCGCGGCTCACCCACCGCCGCCGCGTTGTGCCCCAGCGCCGCCGCGAGCGTCATGCCGCCGACGAAGTACTCCTCGTCGGTCAGGTTCTTGCCGAACAGCGCCGCCGAGAAGCCGCTGCCCAGGATTTCATCCCAGCTCAGGCGCGCATGGACGAGTTCGTAGCTGGGCAGTTCGGTGCCCGGCGCAATGGTCGCCGCCGCGTTCGAGAAATACTGTTCGGACTGCGCGTACATCTCGGTGCGAAACTTGATCGCACCGACGCTGCCCGGTGTCGGGAAATCGATCTGCGCGTACACGACGCCGGAACGCTCCGGCGTATCGCCGACCGGGCCGTACGAATAGTCCGTGCCGAACAGCGACACCTGGCCGTCGGTGAATTCGGCGTCGGTGTACGCCGCCGAGATGCCGAACTCCAGCCACGAGGTCGCAGCGATCGATGCTTCGAGTTCGACGCCCTGCACCTGCATCTCCGGCACGTTCGCCGTGACGGCGATCGAGGCGAGGCCGCCGGGACCATCGGGATCGGGGAACTCGACGCGCTGCACGTCTTCGACCCACTGCTTGTAGGCCGCGAGATTCAAGCTCGCAGGACGGCCGCCGACATCGCCGCGGAATTTGAGACCGGCTTCGACGTCCTTGGTGGTTTCGGAATAGAACAGGTTGCCGCCATCCGTCGCCGTGGCCTTGACCGGCGGCGCCGAGCCGTTGAAACCGCCGCTGCGGAAACTTCCGCGCGTCTTCAGGTACGTGAACACGCTGTCGGTGGCCTGCCATTCGAGGCCGAGTTCCCAGCTGGGGTCCTTGAACGTTTCCGATTCATTCGGCGCGCCGTAGGTGTACGTGGCCGCGGGCAGTTGCTCGATCTCCACGTCTTCCCAGGTGTAACGCACGCCTGCGGTGAGACGCACCGCGTCGGTCACTCCATAGCTGCCCTGCGTGTAGACGGCGTTCGTCTCGTTGCGGATGCGGAAATTGTTGGTGACGCTCGACGGCGGAATGACCGGGCTGACATCGAAGTACGTCTGCGGCCAGAGCGTGTCCGTCTTCATTTTCTGGAAGTAGTAACCCGCGATGTATTCGAGCCGGCCGTCCAGCGCCTCGCCCTGCAGCTGGATTTCATCCGAGATCGAATCCACGTCGTTCTCGTTGCCGGATTCGCCGGTGACGAGATTCGCCGTGAGGATCGTGATGAACGGTGCGCCGAGCTGCGGCTGCTCCGAGTCCGTCTCGGACTTCGAGGCGCCGAGGATGTTCTTGAGCGTCAGGTGGTCGTTGATCTCGAAGGTGGTGGTGTTGGACAGGCTGATGTCCTTGCCCTCGTGGCGCGCGCCGGCCGGGTGACGCGTCTTGTACGGTCCAATGCGGCGCTGCTCGTTCACGTAGTCGACCAGGCCCGGCGCATAGGCATCGGGATGCGCGGCGAGGTAGGCATTCCACGCGCCAGCGCCGCCGACGAAGTCCAGTCCCGGTCCGAACAGGAAGCCGGCGCTGGTGTTCAGCGGGCTGCCGTTGTGGGTCTCGCCCGGCGCGTACACGCTGTAAGTATAGGAAGCACCTGTATTGGTGCCGCCGACGTCTGTGTACTGGAAGACCGTCGTGTTCTCGAATGCATCGGTCGGCTTGATCGACAGCGACACACGACCGCTCTTGCGATCGAGCGTGCCGAGTTGGTCTCCGGTCACGAGATTGTCGATGTAGCCTTCGCGCTTGATGGCATCGAAGGCGAAACGCACGGACACGGCATCGTTGACGACGAGGTTCGCCATACCCTCGAGTTCGCGCAGATCGTAGTTGCCGAGGCGCGTGCGCAGGAATCCCTCGTTCTTGTCGGTCGGCTTGGCCGTCGTGTAGAGCACGGCACCGCCCGTGGTGTTGCGACCGAACAGCGTGCCCTGCGGGCCTTTCAGCACCTGCACCGATTCGAGATCGTAGAACGAGGACGCGCTGCCGATGGTCAGCGGCACTTCATTCAGATACGCGATCACCGCCGACGGCGAACCGCTGAACGTGTCGGCCGACTGGCCGCGGATCGAATAGGTGAGCGAGTTGTTGCCCTGCGTCTGACGGATCGTGAGACCGGGCGCGGCGAGCTGCAGGTCGGAGTCGGTGCGGATCGAACGATCCTCGAGTTGCGCGGCGCCGATGGCGGTGATCGCGATCGGCACTTTCGAGAGGCTTTCATCGCGACGTCGCGCGGTGACGATCACTTCTTCGGGTCCGCTGCTCTCGCCTTCCGCGCCTGCCTGCTGCGCCACGGCACTGGAGGCCGGGGTCAGCGAAAGCGCCATCAGCATCGATGAAGACAGCCCTGCCGACAGGGCCAGACGACGAGCCGGACCCGCTGGGAATCTACGCACTGAGCACCCCCTCGATTGGCCGCGTACGCCCATCGATACGGCGTCGCGGATTGATGTGGGGGTTACGTTAACGGCGGCGCGATGACCCGCCGCGAAGGGCGCATTGCTTCGGGAGGCAATGCCCGACGATCCTCTCTTGCTGCAGGTCAGGCTTCAGCCTGACTCCGAGAGGCCGGCTGTGACCGAAGGGAATCCCACGGGAAAGCCGGCCCCACAGCAAGAGGAAAGTCAGCTCGCCAGCAGCCGCTGCGCTTCCAGCTCGGCGCCGCCGTGGTTCGCCCTGAACTCCTTCGGCGAACAGCCATAGGTCGACTTGAACGTGCGACTGAAATGCGCCGCGCTCTTGAAGCCGGCCATGCAGGCGATCTTGTGGATGGGATAGCGACGGAACGCATCCGACACCAGCCATTCCTTCGCCTTGGGCAGGCGCTGGCTCCAGAGCAGATCCGAGAACGAGGTGTTCCTGGCGCTCAGCACGTAGCACAGGTAGCGCGGCGAAATGCCGCAGTACGCCGCGACGCGATCGCAGGTGAGATCCGTCGCCGTCAGGTACTTCTGGATGCAGGCCTGGATGTCGGCGAAGCGCTTGTCGAGCACGCTGTCGGGACGCGCGAGGCTGGCGATCTGATCGCTGACGCTTTCGGTGACGGACTGCAGGAATGCTTCGGCCAGCGGCTCGGCCGTCTGGCGCCCCAGATGCGAGCCTTCGAAACACAGCATGTCGAGCAGGCCCGTCACCACCTGTCGGTGCGACGGGTCCATGTCGAAGGCCATGTTGCAGTCCTTCGCCCACGGCAGGCACGACAGCACCAGGTGTTCGGGCACCACGGCCAGTGCGCATTCGAAGCTGCCGCGATCGCCGACCACGGCGTTCGAGTAGAACGGTTCGTCGGCGTTGATGATGGCGAGCTGGCCGGGCGTGGCCGTGTAGGAACCGGCGGAATTCACCACCCGCAGTTCGCCCTGGATGACGAAGTACAGCAGGTGCACGGCAGCGCGCCGCGAGCGGATGTGGTGCCATGCACGCCGGAAGGAAATCCCGGTGGCATTCAGCGACCGCATGGTCATGATCGGCTGGTTGAGTCCCTTGCGGATGAAGGAACGGACTTCACCCGCGGGCTGTTCGATCTCGACGTCGCCGTCGGTGAACTCATGGCGCACCATGTTGGCGAGCGCGCGGCGAGACTCGGCGATATCGCGCCCCGAATACGCGTAGACGGTCTGCATTTCCCCCTCCGCCTCGATAGCCGCATTCGCGGCCTGTGTGCGGATTCTTGTACGTTCGGCAGGCTGGCCTTGTCAACGGATTCGAGAATGGTCATTCACAATCCGCGCGGAGATTCAGGGAAAACCTCGTCCGGTCATCGGTATCTTCCGGATGACTTGTCTACGCCCGCAATGAAATGTTGACTGCCGCTGCAGTCGCGCCGGCTCAGGATGAAAGCGCCCGCGCGCGGGCTTCCATGATCTCTTCGAGATGATTGACCGCGTCGCCCGCCGTCAGGCCACCGTCGACCGGTATGAGAATCCCCGTCACCTGCGCCGAGCGGTCGCTGCCGAGATAGAGCGCCGCCTGCGCCACGTCGTCGGGCCGCCCCTGCCGCCGCAGCGGCCGGCCCGCATCCATCGCCTCGGATACCGCCTTCTGCACGCGCTCCGCCGTCTCCGGCGCCATGCCCGGCGCTGCATATGACGACATCGCCGTGCGGATGTGGCCCGGTGCGATGCAGTTGACGCGGATGCCGTATTCGGCGAGATCGATCGCCGCGCATTTCGTGAAATGAATGACGGCCGCCTTCGAGGCACGGTAGGTCATCACGCCGAAACCGGCCTTGATGCCCGCGATGGACGCGGTATTGATGATCGAGCCGCCGCCGTGCTTCGCCATGTGCCGCGCCGCCGCCTGCGTGCCAACCATGACGCCGAAAGCATTGATGCCCATCACCTTCTGGAAATCCTGCAGCCCGTCGTCGAGGAAGCGGCTCTGCATCGCCCCGGAGATGCCGGCGTTGTTGAACATGATGTGCAGCCCGCCGAAACGCGACACGGCGAAATCGACCAGCGCCCGCACGTCGTCGGCACTCGCGACATCGGTCCTGCGGAACGCGACTGCCTCACCGAGTTGCGCCGCGAGTTCTTCACCGCGCGCTTCATCCACGTCGGCAATCACGACCTTCGCCCCTTCGCGCGCGAACAACTCCACCGTGGCACGGCCGATACCACTGGCGCCGCCGGTGACGATCGCCACCTTGCCGGAGAGTTCCTGGGTCATGTCTTGGTTTTGCGTCATTGGATCGGAGGATCAGAGTAACCGCAAAGAACGCATAGAACGCATAGACCGGAAGAAGAAATAGCCGAAAAAGGCGCAAAAAGCGCAAAACAAGAGTTTCTTACTTTGCGCTTTTTGCGCCTTCTGCGGCCATTTTCTTCTCTGAATTTCTTCTCTGAATTTTTGCGTTCCATGCGTTCTTTGCGGTT
>NZ_DAINNK010000006.1:31745-64618 GCF_036735925.1 Povalibacter sp. | reverse complement strand
TTTCTTCTCTGAATTTCTTCTCTGAATTTTTGCGTTCCATGCGTTCTTTGCGGTTACTCCTTGTCCCGCTCCGAAATCAGCTCAACGCCGGCCGCTGCTCCTCGGGCTGGCTCACCCGCGCCGCGAGCGCTGCGAATTTCTCGGGACGCAGCGTGCCATGCAGCGTCAGGCGCACGATCTCGCGCGTGAATCGTTCGGTCATTTCCTGGCGTTCCTTCGCCGTGCGGGCGTGGGCGCGGACCCACACGGGCCACAGGAAGGTGCCGGCGAGCATGACGATCGAATGCACGTCGACGTCGATGCCGGGCTGGGCTTCGTCCGATTCGGCGAAGCGCTCCATCATGGTCCGGTAGGTGCGCCAGAACTTGTCGTTGGCCGGCTGGCGCGAATTCAGCAGCTCGTAGAGCCAGACGCGGCCCAGCTCCGGGTTGCGCATCGCAAATTCAGCGAGTTGTCCGATCACTGCTTCCACATTGACCGCCTCTGCCGCCCGATGACTGGCAAGTATGATGTTGTCGAGCACCGCATCGTGCAGGGTTTCGCTGACCCAGCGGGTCGCCGCATCGATGAGCTGTTCCCGCGTCTGGAAATGGTGATACGCGGTGCCGCGGTTCACGCCGGCGTGACGCGCAACTTCTGCGACGCTCAATCCTTCCGCCCCATCGCGCGACATCAGTTCGCGCGCCGACTTCAGAATGAGTTCGCGGGTCGCCTCCGGATCCCGCCGTCCCGCCGTCTGCGACTTTGCATTCCTGGGAGTTCGCTGCGCCATGATCTCGCGTTCGCAAGGACGTTGTCGCCCGCGGTCAATGTACGTGTCGCAATGAGCCTGAACGCGCAGTCGACGATGACTGCACCTGTCAGATCTGCTGCCGGTCGGGTTTCGGCCCAATGGAACTGACTTCAGGATTTGCTCTGCCTGTGGGGCCGGCTTTAGCCGGCCTTCAAGAGTCAGGCTAAAGCCTGACCCACAGGAAGAATGTCAGCCGGCCAGCCGCTTTGCCGCCAGTTCCCGCAGCGGCGCCGTCTTGACCTTGTTCGACGACGTCAGCGCGACGTCCGACTCGTCGATGAACACCACGCGGCGCGGCACCTTGTAGCTCGACAGCTGTTTCGCGGCGAAGGCGATCACCGACTTTTCATCGAGCGTGGCGCCCTCCTCCGGCACCACGCAGGCGACGACCAGTTCTCCCAATGTGTCGTGCGGCACGCCGACCGTCGCAACGACCTTGACGCCGGGCAGCGTGCGCAGCACGGCATCGATCTCCAGCGGCGACACATTGGCGCCACCCGTCTTGATGATGTCGTTCAACCGGCCATGCCAGTGCAGGCAACCCTGGTCGTCGATGAAGCCGCCGTCGCCGGTGCGGAAGAAGCCCTCCGGATCGAACGTGTCTTCGGCGGGCACGCGCAGGTAGCCGAGCATCAGGGTCGGCCCCTTCACGCAGATCTCGCCGGCTTCATTGCGGCCCAGCACCCGGCCCGTCAGCGGATCGATGATGCGGAACGTGTTCTCGTGCAGCGGGAAGCCATGGTTGCCGGCACTGACTTCCTTCGGCGTGCCGCTGTAATGAGCGGAACTGAGCGTGAACGTTTCCGTGTTGCCGTAGGCGGACCATGGCTCGTCCCAGTCCGTCTTCACCGTCGGATGCGTGCGCAATGCCGAACTCTCGCCGACGTAGTGCAGCGAACTCAGATCGGTCGTCGCATACGAAGACTCTTCGACGAGGCGCGCCCATTGATGCGGCCAGGCCGCGGGATAGGTGACGCGCTCGCTCTGCATGAGCTGCAGCGCTTCGGCCGGATCGAAGAAGCGCTGCAGCACCAGACACCCGCCGGCGGCGAGCGTCGATCCCAGCACCTGCGCGAAGTTGCCCGACCAGAAGAAGCCGTTCGCCGCCCAGCTGCGCACTTGAGGATCGGTCGCCAGGATGGCGCGCCAGCGCCAGCACTGGATGGCCGCCGCGCGATGCGACTGCAGCACGGCCTTCGGCCGGGCCGTCGAGCCGGACGAGAACATGACCAGCGCCCGATCCGTCGGCGCGACTTCGGCATCGATGGCATCGACGATCGCTGCCGGTGCCTTGCGCTCGCCGCGCACGAAGTCGTGCCACGACTCGAATGCGCCCTGCGGCGCCGGCGCATCGTCGATGCAGACGGCGCGGCGCAGGAACGGCAGGCGCGGCGAGAGTGCTGCGTCCTTCGCAGTCGCGATCTGCGGGCACAGTTCGACGAGCTCGGCGGCGAAATCGCGGTTCAGGATCGAGCGTTCGAAAATCAGGATCGAGACATCGCCCAGGCGCAGCATGTAGTCGAGTTCGCCCGTCTTCGCGAACGTGCTGAGCGCGACACAGGTGCCGCCCGCCAGCGCGATGCCGAACGTCGCAATCACCCATTCAGGACGATTGGTCGCCAGCAGGCCGACGCGCGTTTCCTTGGCGACGCCGCGCGCCACCAGCGCCTGCGCCACCGCGAAGGCTTCGTCGTACATCTGCCGATAGGTGTAGCGCACGACGGGCTTGCCGCCGGGCGGGTGGAACGCCATCGCTTCCCTGCCGCCGTTGCGACGGCACACTTCGCGAAAGAATCCGCCCAGCGTGAGCGGGCCGAAGATCGGGTCGTCGGCCAGCGGCGGGCCCTTGATCGTGGAATCAGTCATGAGTCGCAACCTGTTCGAGTGGGCCGGCCTTGATTTGCTCCGGCTGTGGGGCCGGCTTTGATTTGCTCCGGCTGTAGGGCCGGCTTCAGCCGGCTTCAAGAGTCAGGCTGAAGCCTGACCTACAGCCTGACCTACAGCCTGACCTGCATCCGCGCGCGCATCTCGGGACTCAGCGTCTCCACGCCTGCTTCGAGCTGCGCGCCGAACGTCCTGAACACCATCGCCAGCAGGTCGTAGCAGCCGACGCAGAACACCAGGTCCATGAGCTGATCGCGATTGAACTGCGTCGACAGGCGCGTCCAGGTCGCATCCTGGATGCAGGCGTGTGCGTGCAGTTCATCGACGGCGCGCACCAGGTCGGCGTCGATCGGATCGGCCCAGCCCGGCGCGTCGGGACCGCGGGAAATACGATCGATGTCTTCGTCCGTCAGGCCGGCACGACGCCCGAGCACGACGTGCTGGATGAACTCGTACTCCGCCTTGCGCAGCCAGCTGGTGCGCAGGATGAGGATCTCGCGCACGCGCCGCGACAGCGTGCTGCCGGTGGCGACGTGATTGTTGAACGTCAGAAACGCCTTCGACAGCGCCGGGTAGTGCAGCGTGAGGCCGAGCCCGTGCATGCCGCGCACGCCGTGACCGCCGGCCTTCCAGCCATTCAGCACGAAGTCGCGGGCGCTGGGGAACGCGCCCAGCGCATCCATGACGGCATCGTTCCAGTCGGACGGCAGCAGCGGCGCGATGCGCGGTTTGATTTCGTCGGGCATGAAGCGCGGATCGACTATTCGGCCTGCAGATAGCGATCGAGTTCCTGATGCATGTTCAGGATGATCTTCTCCTGCTCGTTCGCGAGCCAGGTCTGGCGCATGCCCTTCGAATGCAGGCCCTTCTGCATGCGCGGGATGTTGCCCAGGTCCTGACGCGGAATGAGCAGCACCTGTTCGGGATCGTGGATGTCCGTCACCGTCTGCACGACCGCGCGCGGCACCTTCTCTGCGGCCGGATAGGTCTTGGTCGACATGATCTCGAAGATGCACCTGTCCGGATCGTTACCGTCGGGGCGCACGCGATAGATCATGCAGTTGCCGCCCTGCGGCAGCAGCATGAGATTCGGGAAGACGAAGATTTCGCCGCCCCACATGCCGAGTACTTCGGGAATGGGTTTCGGCATCGGACGATTGCTGGCGGCCGCGTCGGCGTACAGCGCCTTGATGTATTCGCCGCCCAGGCTCGACCCTTCGGGAATCGGCTTGCCCTTCAACGAACGCACGATGTTCACGTCCTGCATGAGCACCTGCGCATCCATGCCGTCCGCCAGCAGTTGCAGCCGGTTCGCCATGAGGTCGACGGGATCGCCGTCGCCGAGCCGTTTCACGGCACCCGACATCGGCGTCGCCTTGCCGTAGAAGCGACCGTGGCCCCTGGCGTAGGCATCGTAGAAGACATTCTTGTGCGCGTACTGGATCGTGCTCTCGTCGCGATCGCCCCAGATCACTTCGGCGCCCGCCTTCTCCAGCTGCGGATGCGTGGCGGGAACGTGATAGCCCTCGAAGAAGGCTTCCTGCGCCACTTTCCAGTTGGCCGGCACCGGAATCGCCTTCCACCAGTAGTTGCGCATGAGCTCGATGCCGAGGATCTCGAGCCAGTTGCGCACGGGCGCGATGTAGTCGTCGAACGGCTCCGGGTTCTTCGACAGATTGATCCACACGAAACCCGCGAACACGACGGAATGCACCTGGCGCAGCGCCACGTCCTTGTCCTGCAGCTGGCCGTCGCGGAATTCCTGGCGTTCCAGCACGTACTTGTTGTTGCCGTGCAGATCCCAGCGCCAGCCGTGGAACGGGCAGATGATGCGCTGGTGTTGGAACGTGCCGCAGCCCTCGGACAGTGCCGTGCCGCGGTGCGGGCAGAAATTGAAATACGCCTTGACCGTCGCTTCATCGGCGCGCACCAGCATCACGGACTGATCGCCGATGGTGTAAGTGGTGTAGTCGCCGACTTCCGGAATCTCGTCGAGCCGCGCGGCGGGCTGCCAGACGCGATTCCACAGCTTCTCGTATTCGAGTCTGACGAATTCGGGATCGGTATAGCGACCGACGCTGATGCCGTGCGGCCTGGTCGTCCAGCTCGGCGGCCAGTCGGCGCCGCCGGACTCGGATTTCTTGGTGAACGGTGCAACGCTCATGGGGATCTCCACCTGACAGTTCGCCGGCCTTCGTTCACAGCGCGGCAATGCAGTTCAGCGCGGCGTCCAGGTGGACGTCAACGCGAAGTCGGACAGGTACTTGGTCGAACTCCAGCCGCCGTCGACGACGATGGTCTGGCCATTGATGAAACTGCCGCCGGGCGAGCACAGGAAGGCGATCGTGCTGGCGATGTCTTCGACCGTGCCCAGGCGGGTGTTCGGCGTCATCTCCACGTTGATGCGCTTGAACAGCGGATCGTCGAGCCGGCCTTCGGTCATCGGCGTCACCGTCACGCCGGGCGCGACGGCATTGCAGCGAATGCCCTGCGCGCCGTACTGACACGCCATGTGCAGCGTGAGCGCCTGCAATCCGCCCTTCGCCGCGGAGTAGGCACCGCCGCGACGACCGCCGATCACCGCAAAGGTCGACGTGACATTGATGATCGCCGAGCCCGGGTTCATGTGCCGGATGACGTCGCGCGCCAGACGGAACGGCGCACGCAGCATCAGGTTCAGGAAGTAGTCCAGCATCTCATCGTCGGTTTCGTGCAGCGGCTTCGGGCTGCCGACGCCGGCATTGTTGATCAGGAAATCGATGCGTCCGTAGCGCGACAGCGCAAAGTCCACGATCTGTTGCGGCGCTGCGTCGGCCGTGAGATCGACGGCCAGCGTCGCGATGCGCTGCGGATCGCCGATCGCCTTTTCCAGTCCGGCGAGTTTGTTCGCATCGCGGCCCGTGGCGACGATCGCCATGCCGGCCCCGGCCAGCTTGACCGCGGTGCCGAAGCCGATGCCGCTGCTCGCACCCGTGACGATGGCCACCTGCATGTCAGCCGCCCACCCTGACGTTCGCGACGCGCTCGTTGGCGGCGTCGAGTCCGCCGGCGATGGTCATCACCAGTTGCGCGCGCTTCAGGAACAGATGCGGATCGGCCTCGTCGCTGAATCCCATGCCGCCGTGAATCTGGATGTTCTTCGCCGCATTGCCGAGCGCCGCTGAACCGGCGACGAACAACGCGCTTTCCACCTGCAATGCCGCATCCTCGCGCTGTTCGTCGACCGCGACGGCGGCGAAGCTCGTCTGATCGCGCGCACAGCGCGCCGCGATGGCCATGTTGGCGCAGTGATGCTTGACGGCCTGGAAGGTGCCGATCGGCCAGCCGAACTGTTCGCGCATGCCGGCGTACGCGACGCTCATGTCGAGCGTGGCCTCGGCGATGCCGGCCAGCACGGCCGCATCGATGAGCCGCAGACGCAGCAGCTGCGCCGCGCCGAAGCGTGCGAGCGGTTCGCCGAGGCTGGCCACCGTACGCAGGTTCGCGAGCCAGAGTCGATGATCGACCTGCATGGGCGTCGCGTCGTTCAGTTCGTGCAAGGCCGCGCCCGTCCCGTCGCGCACGAGCATGAGATCGGTCGCAGGATCGTCGACGACGATGATGCGATCGCCGCGACGATAGGCGGCCGCCACCTTGCGGCTGCCCAGATCGATCGGGCCCTCCCTGGCGAGCGCATGCGTCGCACCGATGGTGGCGAGCACGGCGGGTGCAGCGAGGCGACGCCCGAGACCCATGACGATCAGGGATTCTTCGGCCGCACCGAGACCGCTGCCGCCGCGTTCCTCGCTGACGCCGATTCCGAACATCCCGATCTCCTCGAGATTCGACCAGGTCTGGACATCTTCGACGACCGACTCGTGCAGGCGGGACACCGGCAACAACGTCGCGAGCGACTCATCCATCGTGTCGGCCAGCGCGATCTGCTCGGCGCCGGGATGGTAGCGAGACTCAGCCTCCCCTCTTCACCGCCTCTTCTGGAACCTGTCGCACGCTAGCGCCCTCGGCTGGCGCCGTATTGATCGCCACGGACGGCCGTTTAACCCCGTGCGACAGCTTCGTCGCAACGCGACGATGCCGCATCGGCAGGCCGCGCGGCGCGGTGACAAACCACGCCCAAGTCTGTACCGTTCGCGCGCCGGATTTTTGCGCGCGCCTCGCGAGGATACTTGCCCGAAGCGTTTGCGCAATGCGTATGCCGCAATGGCATGGCTGGCGCGCGGCAGATCGTCCGCGCCTGGATTCGTCTGACTGGGCCGTACGCATGTCGAGCAACACCCCGCAGGGCCGCAAACTCATCGCCGGACGCGCCATTCGCTGGAACGAGGCACGCGCATCGCTCGCGTACGAGCGCGGCCTGTGGATCCGGCGCACGATCGCCGACTCCCTGCGCGAGGCGGCGCAGCACACGCCCGAACGCATCGTGCTCGTCGACGGCGACGTGCACATGAACTGCCGCACGCTCTACGCGCAGGCGAACACGATGGCGCAGGCGATGCTGTCACGTACGCCGGCCGGCAGCGTCGTTTCCTTCCTGCTGCCCAACTGGCACGAAGCGGCCGTCATCTACATGGCGAGCACGCTGGCCGGCATGATCGTCAATCCCATCCTGCCGTCGATGCGCGACCGCGAACTGCAGTTCATCCTCGAAGATGCGAACACGCGGCTGGTGTTCGTGCCCGCGATCTTCCGCAGGCAGGACTACACGGCGATGCTGAGTCGCGTCTGCGCGCAGCTGGCCTCGCCGCCGGAAGTCGTCGTGTTGCGCGGCGACGATACGCGGGGACACACGCCGTATGAATCGCTGCTGCAGCCGCTCGATCCTGCGCGCGAACTGCCTGCACTGAATCCCGATGCGGTGCGCATGATCATGTACACCTCGGGCACCACCGGTCGTTCGAAGGGCGTGCTGCACACCCACAACACGCTGCACGCATTGATCTCGCAGATCCGCGAACACTGGCTGGTCGAACCGGGCGACAAGTTCCTGGTGCCCTCGCCCATCAGTCACATCGGCGGTTCCATCTATGCATTCGAGACGCCGCTGCTCGGCGGCACGACCGCGGTGCTGATGGAAACGTGGAATGCCGATGAAGCCGTGAAGCTCATCGATGCCGAGAAGTGCACGCACATGGCCGGTGCCACGCCCTTCCTGCAGCAGATACTCGCCGCGGCACGCGCGGCCGGCACGCGGCTGCCGAGTCTCAAGCTGTTCGTGTGCGGCGGCGCCTCCGTACCGCCCGCGCTGATCCGCGATGCCGCCGGCTACTTCGACCGCGCCGTGGTCACGCGCGTCTACGGCTCGACCGAAGTGCCCATCACCACGGTCGGCGCCACGCGTCGCGACGAAGCCCGCTACGGCGCCGACACCGACGGCCGCACTGGCCTCGCCGACATCAAGCTGGTCGATCACAACAATGCGGCCGCCGCCGGCGAAGGCGAGATCTGCGCCCGCGGTCCGCAGATGCTGGTCGGCTATCTGCATCCCGAAGACGACATCCCGGCGTTCGATGCCGAAGGCTACTTCCGCACCGGCGATCTGGCGCGCCGGGTCGACGAGCACTACGTCGTCGTCACCGGCCGCGCCAAGGACATCATCATCCGCAACGGCGAAAACATTTCGCCGAAGGAAGTCGAAGACATCCTCGTCGGGCATCCGCACATCGCGGAGATCGCGATCGTCGGCGTGCCCGATCCGCGCACCGGCGAACGCGCGTGTGCCGTGATCGTGCCGAAGCAGCACCCCGGACCGGATGTCGCGAGCCTCGGCGCCTTCCTCGACGAACACCGCGTCGCGAAGTTCAAGATTCCCGAGCAGGTCGTGCTGGTGGAGTCGCTGCCGAAGAACGATGCGGGCAAGGTGCTCAAGCATCAGCTGCGCGCGACGTTGTCGGGGAAGTAAGAGAAGAGTTGAAGAGAATGGCCGCAAAAAGGCGCAAAGATCACAAGGTCGGAATCAGAGAGGTCTCCTGTTCTTACTTTGAGACCTTTGCGCCTTTTTGCGGCCATTCTCCGATTTCCGGCCATTCTTCCGGCTCCTGGATCCAAACGCGATGACCCAAGCACTCTCCGAATTCCGACGCGCCGCCCGCGCATGGCTGGAAGCGAACGTACCGAAGCAGCCGTCGCCCGAAGACGGCCCCGAGTCGCGCGAGTACGTGCTCGCCTGGCAGCGCAAGCAGGCCGCAGGCGGCTGGGCCGGCATTGCGTGGCCGAAGGAAGTCGGCGGACGCGGCCTGTCGGTGCTCGAACAGATCATCTGGTTCGAGGAATACGCACGCGCCGGCGCACCCTCGCCGCTCAATGCCTCCTTCGTCGGACTGAATCACGCTGGTCCGACGCTGATCGCCTGCGGCACGCCCGAACAGAAACAGTTCCATCTGCCGAAGATCCTGGGCGGCGAAGTGATCTGGTGCCAGGGTTTCTCCGAACCCGGCTCGGGTTCGGACCTCGGCAGCCTGCGCACGCGCGGACGCGTCGAAGGCGATGAACTCGTCATCGACGGCCACAAGATCTGGTCGAGCTTCGCCGACGTCGGCGACTACCAGGAACTGCTGATCCGCACCGATCCGCAGGCGAAAACCTCGGCGGCATTGTCGTGGGTGATCTGCCCGATGAACACGCCGGGCATCACCGTGCGCCCGATCCGCACCATGGCCGGCCCGCACAAGTTCTGCGAGGTGTTCTACGAGAACGTGCGCGTGCCGCTGAGCAACGTCGTCGGCGGACTCAACAACGGCTGGGCCACTGCGATGTCGACGCTCAGTTTCGAGCGCGGCACGGCGTCGCTCGCGCTGCTGCTCACGCACCTCAATCACGTCGAACTGCTGCTCGCCGCCTGTCCGCCCGAACGCGTCGATCTGCGGCTGCGCCTCGGCCGGCTGCGCGCCGAAGGCGCGTCGATTCGCGCTTCGACGTATCGCTTCGCACTGGATTCCGAGAATTCCGTGCCTGACGCCTCAGGCTCGATCATGCGTCTCGCCTTCGCCGAGTTCGCGCAGAAGGTCACGGCCGCGGCGATCGATCTGCACGGCATCGATGCGCCGGAAGTCGTCGCGCCGATGGGCATCGGGCACGACTATCTCGATGCGTTCTCGGAAACGATCGCCGGCGGCACGGCGGAGATCCAGCGCAACATCATTGCCGAACGGGTGCTCGGACTGCCGAAGGGTCCGCGGTAGCCCTTCTTCCTGTGGGGCCGGCTTCAGCCGGCCTCTTCTTCTGTAGGTCAGGCTTCAGCCTGACTCTTCCAAGAGGCCGGCTGAAGCCGGTCCCACAGGGAAAAGATGTCCTTCAGCCGAGCTGCGTAATCACCTGCGGCAACTCCGCCGTCGTACGAATTCCCGCCGGCGCTTCGCACACCACGTGCACGGCGTTCACCGCTCGATGCGCCGTGAGTCCCGGCGTCATCGCCGCGTAGTCCTCCGGCGCGACCGGATACGTGATCGACACATCGAGCGGCACGTCGCCTTCGACCAGCACCCGCCAGCCGCTTTCGCGCAGCTTCCATGACGGCTGATCGACGTCGCGGCTGACGTACCAGTTCAGGCGCATCTGCAGCAGCGGCTGGCCGCCGCGCAGGCCGGAGATCGTGATGCGCTGTGCGCCGACGGTTCCTGCTTCGAGAATGCCCGCCGCAATCTGCGTGCGCTTCAGCACACAGCCGACCTCGCCCTGCACCGTCGTCTCCTCCAGCGGCAATCCGATTGCATTCGCGAGCGCCGCGAACGATTTCGCGAAACCTTCCTTGATGTGCGCGAGCATGTGTTCGTTGAAGGCCGCGGGCGGTTTGCCGAAGCCCATGATGTGAAAAATCATCTCGGGCGAATTGCGGCTGGACACATCCGCGAACTCGTCGATCGTCAGCCGATCCAGCCGGCGCTGCAGCGACAGCAGCACGATCGGCAATGCTTCGGTGCTGAAACCGGGACTGCTTCCCGTGCTGTGCAGCGACGCATTGCCGCGCCGGCACGCGTCTTCGATGCGCGCCCGCACCGCCGGATCGAGCAGTCCCGGCTCATGAAACTCGACCCGCGTCGTGACGACGTTGATGCCTGCGGCGAGCAGCTTGCACAGATCGTCGACGTTCGCGCCCTGCTGCATGTACAGCACGCAGTCCGGACCGCTCGCGATGATGTCGTCGATGGAATTCGTCGCCTTCACGCCGACCGGCGGCAGCCCGCACAACTCACCCGCATCGCGCCCGGCCTTGTCCTTCGAATGCACCCACAGCCCGACGAGCTGCAGGCGCGGATGCTCGATCACGGCCCGCAGCGACCTGGTGCCGATATTGCCCGTCGCCCACTGCGCCACTTTGCAAGTCTTCGCGCTCATTCATCCCCCGAGTTTCTTTGGAATGAGAGAAGGATTGGCCGCAAAAAGCGCAAAAGGCGCAAAGTTCGGATAAGAAATTCGAACTCTGATTTCTTTCCCTTTTGCGCTTTTTGCGCCTTTTGCGGCTATTCCTTCTTGTCGAACACGTACTTCGCCACCGCCTCCGCCTGGCCGTCCCGGCCGCCCAGTTCGGACAGCAGCAGTTTCAGACGAGCTTCATGCGCGGATGTTCGATCACGGCCCGCAGCGACCTGGTGCCGATATTGCCCGTCGCCCACTGCGCCACTTTGCAAGTCTTCGCGCTCATTCATCCCCCGAGTTTCTTTGGAATGAGAGAAGGATTGGCCGCAAAAAGCGCAAAAGGCGCAAAGTTCGGATAAGAAATTCGAACTCTGATTTCTTTCCCTTTTGCGCTTTTTGCGCCTTTTGCGGCTATTCCTTCTTGTCGAACACGTACTTCGCCACCGCCTCCGCCTGGCCGCCACGGCCGCCCAGTTCGGACAGCAGCAGTTTCAATCGGTAAGTCCACAGGTGCAGCGAGGCTTCGAGCGTCATGCCCATGGCGCCGAACATCTGGTGCACTTCGTACACGATGCGCGTGGCGCTTTCCTGGGCGTGCGACGCGGCGAGTGCGGCATCGCCTGCGTCGCCGGTGCCGGCGGCTTTCAATGCGAGCCAGCGCACGCCGCCGACGAGCACGGCGCATTCGGCCATGCGATGGCGCAGCGCCTGAAAGGTGCCGAGCGGGCGGCCGAACTGTTTGCGCAGCGTGAGATGTTCGACGGTCGAGTCGAGCGACGCCTTGAGCAGGCCGCTGGCTTCCGCGGCGAGCGCGACGCGTATCCACGTGCGTACGTTCGCTGCATCCGCATCCGACAGACGTTCGACATCGAGTGTGCGGGTGAGCCGGCCCATCGGATACGCGTAGATCGACTCGACGGGCTCCACTGCATCCACCGATGGATGCGCGATGCCGACGCTGTCGCCCTCGATCACCAGCACCGTCTTCGCCGTCGTCAGGAAGCGCGCAGGACGGCCGTTCTCGACGATGGTCAGCGGTCGCGGCACTTGGATCGACAGCTGCGGGCGCACCAGCATCGACAGCGCGAATTCGGAAGCGAACGGCAGGCGCGCCAGACGCTCGACGGCCAGCGCCGCGGCGAGCGGGCCGAGTTCGGGCACCTGCGCGATATCGAAATATCCGCCCTCGTCCAGTTCGCGTTCCAGGTCGTCGCCGACCAGTGCGAAGCCATGGAACTCGGTCGGCTTCTGCTGGAACTGCAGCGCGAGCTTGTCGATGGCCTCGACCAGCGATTCCTGATCGGGTGTCAGTCGGAAATCCATCAGCGCGGCTCCCGCGGCAGGCCGAGAAATTCGGTGGCGATCAGGTTGAGCTGGATCTCGGCGGCGCCGGAGGCGATGCCGGCAACGATCGCGCGCTGGTGATGCGCGAGCAGCAGCGGATCGGCGCCGGCCAGCGCTTCGGGCGCCTGCTCGACGACGAATTCGCCGACCAGCCGCTCCGCCATCACGGTGGCATAGCGTGCGACGCTCGCTTCCGGGCCGATGGTCAGTCCGTGGCGACGCTGGTCGACGATGCTGTAACTGTAGAAGCGCGCCGCTTCGCACGCCGCACGCGCACGCGCCGCCTGTTCGACGGCGCCGTGGCCGAAGCGTCCGGCCTTCTTCAGTCCATCGACAGCCCGATGCAGCATGCGCGAGGCGAGCGCGAAGCGCGGAATGCCGACGCGTTCGAGCGAGAGCGCCGTGCGCACGACCGACCAGCCCTTGCCCTCTTCGCCGAGCATCGCGCTCGCCGGTACGGGCACGTCATCGAAGAAGACTTCGTGGATGTCGCCTTCGCCGATCACGCTGGGAATCTGGCGCACCGTGATACCCGGCGTGTCCATCGGCAACAGGAAAATCGAAATGCCGTCGCGACCCGGCGAGGTGCGCGCGAGCAGGAAGCAGGTGTCGGCATCGCCGGCGTACGAGGTCCAGATCTTCTGGCCGTTGATGCGGTATTCGTCGCCGTGTTTTTCGGCGCGCGTGCGCAGCGAGGCGAGATCGGAGCCGGCCTCGGGTTCGGAGAAGCCCTGGCACCAGAGCGTTTCGCCGCGAGCCATCGGCGGGATGTAGCGCTGCTGCTGTTCTTCGGTGCCGCAGCGCATGAGCGTCGGGCCGATCCAGTTCACGTTCATGTACTGGCCGCCGCGCGGCTCGCCCGCCTCCCACATTTCCTCGGCGAGGATGAACGCGGTCCACGCATCGGCATCGCGGCCGCCCCAGCGTTCCGGCCAGTGCGGCACGAGCAAACCGGCCTGCGCGAGTCCGGCGCAGAATTTCTTCGAGAACGCAGTCTGCGACGGCGAGCCCGGCCCATGCGCCATCGCTTCCCAGTCGGGCGGCAGATGGGTCGCAAGAAATTCCCGCACGGTCGCGCGGAAAGCCTGCTGATCGACGTCCCAGGTGAAGTCCATCGGCGATGCTGCCTTGGTTGGCGGATTGAGCGGATCTGGCCGCGGAAGTTAGTCCGCGCGGCGCGGTGCAGTCTTGACGCAAGACGGCACGGCCGACGCGGGCGGCGACGATGATATTGCGTTGCGCAAATACCTCAACCGCGCTTCCCGGCAAAGCGGGCGTCAGCCATGTCCCGCGGTGTCGTCCTTTTTGATTGTCCGCGCACACCCGCGTGGCTATGCTCGCCCGGCCATGCCAACGCGCAAAGATGACAATGCAACCGATCCGGGAATGTCCGAAGGCACGGCCATGGTCCGTGTCGATTCCCTGCGCAAATTCACCGAAGTCGTGACCGGACTCGGCGGCGATCCGAACGCCCTGCTCGCGAAATTCCAGATCGATCCGGCGATCCTGAACAATCGCCATGCCGTGATTCCGTATCGCTCGCTGGTGCTGGTGCTGGAACGCGCCGCGACCGAACTGCGCTGCCCGGACTTCGGCATGCGGCTCGCCACCGCGCAGGGCGGCGCGAAGGTGCTGGGGCCGCTCGAATTCGCGATGAGCAATTCGCGCACGCTGCGCGAAGCCTTCCGCTACTGCGCGGATCACATCCAGGTCTACAGCACGGCGTCGCAGATGCATGCACGCACCGGCTACGCGCCGGGTGCGCTGTTTTTCCAGCTCGAGATCCTGCTCGGCCGGCTGCCGCCGCATCCGCAGGCCATCGAACGCGCGCTGCTGCTGACGCAGGACATCGCACTGACCATCAGCAAGGGCCGGGTCCGGGCACGCGAAGTGTGGATCGAGCACGAGGCGCTGTCGCCCATCGAGAAGTACCGCGAGTACTTCGGTACCGAGGTCCGTTGCGGCCAGAGCATGAGCGGACTGTTCTTCGCCGAAAGCGATCTGGATCTGCCGGTGCCGGACATCGACGCCCAGATCTACGAACTGAGCACGGATTTCATCGAGAACCGTTTTCCCTCGGCCGATGCGGTCCTCGGCCCGCGCGTGCGCACGATCGTCGAGCGGCTGCTGCTCGAAGGCGATTGCACCTACGGCAGCGTGGCCGCGATGCTCGGCATGCATCCGCGCACGCTGCAACGCCGGTTGCGGGCGGAAGGCAAGTCGGTCGAATCGATCAAGGACGGCGTACGGCGCGACATCGCGCTGCGTTATCTCAAGCACTCCACCGTGCCGCTGATCCGCGTCGCGAAGATGCTCGGGTATTCGGAAGCCTCGACGCTTTCGCGCAGCTGCTATCGCTGGTTCTCGCTGTCGCCGCGCCAGTTGCGCGCGGGCGCGACGCCGAAGGTCGAGGGCGATCAGTCGCAGGAAAGCGCTTGAAGAAGTGTTCTGCCTGTGGGGCCGGCTTCAGCCCAATGGCACTGCATTAAGCGCCGAAGGATTGAGATGAGGTCGAATCGAGCGTCCCTTCCTCCGCGTAGCGGGGGAAGGACAGGATGGGGGTGTCGAGTCAAGCAGCGCAGTTTGCGTTGATGCCCCCACCCTAACCCTCCCCCGCTTCGCGGAGGAGGGGATCAGACCAGAGGCGCGCAACGCAGAAAACCATTAATGCAGTGCCATTGGGCTGAAGCCGGCTTCTGAGGAGTCAGGCTAAAGCCTGACCTACAGGCAGAGATCCTCTAGTTAGTGCGGCTCAAGCCGCTGCGCAGTTCGCGCGGCGACGCATGGAACCAGCGCAGGCAGCTGCGCGACAGCACGGACGTTTCCGAGTAGCCGAGGATTTCCGTCACCCGCACCAGCGAGACATCGGGCTGCTGCAGGTAGCGCAGCGCCACGTCGCGGCGCACCGCGTCCTTGATGGCTTCGAACGATTCGCCCTCGTCGCGCAGGCGGCGCTGCAGCGTGCGCGGATGCAGTCCGAGGGCGGACGCAACGTGTTCCTGCGTGCAGTTACCTTCCACCAGCAGGCGCGCGATGTTGATGCGCACGCGCGTGCGCAGCGGCATGGCGGCGGTGGGGAAGCGGTTGTCGATGAAGCTCGTCGCCATTTCGTAGAGCTGCGGATCGGTGTCCGGCAGCGGCAGGTCGCAGTCCTGCTGATCGAACAGCAGACCGTTCATGCTCTGGCCGAAGCGCACCGTGGCATTGAAGGCGGCGCGATAGGTGGCGAGCGGCGCGAGCGGTTCGTGCGTGAACCAGACTTCGCGCGCGCGAGCCTGGCCCTTGCTGATGGCATGAATGCCGTGCTGGGTCAGGGCCAGCGCGTGCTCGACGGACTGGCGCTGGTGCAGGCCGCCGACCAGCATGATCTCGAACAGCATGAAGACGCGCGGATCGTCCGGCAGCTTCTCGAAACAGATCTGCGTGGCGCTGCTGTAGGCATTGAGATGCTCGGCACAGTAGCGATACGCATCGCCGAGCGTCGGCGAATTGCGCATCGCGACGTCGAGCGGTCCGAGTACCTTGGTGGCGCCCTGCGCCGCATGCAGTGCAGCGAGACGCAGGCCGAAGTCCGGACAGGCGAGCTGGGTCGCGGCAGTTTCCAGCAGCTGCACCATCTGCCGGTAAGGAATCTCTCCGCCCGTGCGATCGACGAGTGCAGCATCGATGCCGGCGCCGTCGATCAGCGCGAGCGGATCGCCACCGAGTTCCGTCACCAGTTCCTTGAAGCCGCGCAGCGAATCGGTACGCACCCGCGCCGTGTCATCGGCCAGGGACCGAGGCAGAATCATCGAGGGTGCGACATTCCTTTTGCGCACACCGGCACGATCGTGCTTCCCCCGCTTCATCATGTGCAAAACCCTCTCGTAGCCGATTCGCTCGTCCTGTGGGGCCGGCTTCAGCCGGCCGGGGAGGTCAGGCTGTGACCGAAGGAAATCCCGCGGGAAAGCCTGACCGACAAGGAGCAGCAGCAACGCGCGTTCGATACCTGCAACAACTCGTCCGGATGAATCCGGGCGGTGCGGCATGTTAGCCCCCTTCCCCCGGCCCGTGCCAATAGGCGGCGGCGAATCTCAGGGTTGCCCTGACGACTAGCCCTTTACGCGCCGCAGCGTCGTCGAATGGCGGAAGCGGGCGGCGGGATGGATGCTGACCGTCACCTGGGCGATCTGGCCGTCGGACGTCTTGTAGGAGCGCCGCACTTCGAGCGCTGCGGTTCCTGCAGCGACCTTGAGTCCCTGCGCCAGCGCCGGCGGCATGAGCGTGGCGCCGAATTCCTGATGCACTTCGACGACGCTCTGGCCGAACAGGTCTTCGATCAGCGGAAAGATCGGGCCGCTGTGGCGCGGCAGCAGCCGGCCGACCGCCGCGTAGTCCTGATGGATGAAGTACTCGGCCCAGCAGAACGGACAGTCGGCGCCTTCCGCATGTCCGTAGCCGCGCACGACCAGCCATTGCTGGCCCCGCGCCAGCCCGCTGCGCGCCGCGAGTTCGGCATCGATCTCCATCATCTGCATGGATTCGATGACGAAGCGCCGGCCGGCGGCCCACGAGACCAGATCGTTGATCGACATGACGTCCTGGGCATAGGCGCCCGGGGACTGTCGCGGCACGACGATCGTGCCCGCCCCCTGCCGCGACGCGACCAGGTGGTCGTCGCGCAAGCGCCGCAACGCCTCGCGCACCGTGTAGCGGCTCACGGAGAAACGGCGGCACAGATCGTCCTCCGTCGGCAGGAGCGAACCGACGGGAAACGTGCCGTCGACGATCTCCTTCTTCAGGGTGCGCGCCACCTGCAGGTAGAGCGGGTCTTCGTCCTGCGTATTCCGACGGCGTGACGTGCTCCTGGACGACTTCGATCGGGCTTTCGGCGACATGGCGCGAATTAAAGGTGCGCAGTTCAAATCTGTCCAGACAAATCATGGACGCCGCGGTTTATCCAGGACAGGGAAGTGCAGTACGGTATGCGCCCCGTTCAAGTCCGCGCAGGAGATTCCGGATGTCGTCCGACCACGGCCGCTATACCGCCGCAGCAACGAGCCGCTGTGCCGACGGGTGGACACTGCAACGCCTGACGCCGCCGAGCCGCCTGTTCGGCGCCAACGGTCTGCGCACCGGACCCGATGGCCGCATCTACGTGGCGCAGGTCTCCGGCAGCCAGATCACCGCGGTCGATCCGGACACGGGCGCCATCGAAGCGATCAGCCCCAAGGGCGGCGACATCGTCGCGCCCGACGATCTGGTGTTCGACGATCAAGGCAATCTCTACGCGACGGAAATCACCGAAGGACGCGTGAGCATGCGCGAGCCGAACGGCCGCACGCGCGTCATTCGCGGCGACATGCCGGTCGCCAATCCCATCGCCTTCCATCAGGGACGACTGATCGCCGGCGAATGCCGCGTCGGCGGACGCATCCTGGAACTGGATCGCAACGGCGGCGCGCCGCGCGTGATCCTCGACAACGTGCCGATGCCCAACGCCTTCGACGTCGGCCCGGACGGCAAGCTCTACATCCCGGTGATGGGCACGAATGAAATCTGGCGCGTCGGCCTCGAAGGCGGCACGCCGGAAAAAGTCGCCGACCATCTCGGCGTGCCGGATTCGGTGAAGTTCGATGCCGACGGCCAGATCGTGTCGACGCAGGTGCACAGCGGGCAGGTGTTACGCATCGATCCGCGCTCTGGCGTGCAGACGGTGCTGGCGAATCTCTCGCCCGGTCTCGACAACGTGACGTTCGTCGGCAGGCGCACGTTCGTTTCCAACATCTCCGGCCATGTCGTGGAACTCCTCGACGGCGGCAGGGCGAAAGATCTCGTACCGGATGGTTTCAACTGGCCGCTCGGCATCGCAATGGGAACTGACGGCGCGCTGTATGTCGCCGACGGTCCATTCTCGTACACGATCAGGCCGGGCCGGCAACGCGAGCGCGCGGGCTTCCTGTTTTCGCCGGGCTATCCTGGATATTCGCGCGGCGTTGCGGCTGCAGGGCCGGGGGAATTCGTCGTCACGACGGCGAACGGCGATGTCGCGCGCTACTGGCCGGCGAAGTCGGAAAGCCAGGTGATCGCGGGCGGCTTCGATCAGCTCTACGGCGTGGCGGCCTCCGCGAACGCAGTGGTGTTCGCCGAGCAAGGGACGGGCCGCGTGCTGTCGGCGCAGTCGGGCAATGTCGAAACGCTCGCCGCCGATCTGCAGCAGCCGTCGGGCGTCGCGATCGGCGCGGACGGCATCGTGTATGTGGCGGAGTCGGCGGGCGGTCGCATCGTGAAGCTCGGCGGCGGACGCGCCGAAAGCGTGCTCGACGGACTGAGACAGCCGCAGGGCCTCCTGGTGCGCAATGGCGTGCTGTATGTCATCGATGCAGGACTCAAGGAACTGATCGAGTACAACCTCGCGAGCGGCGAGCGGCGCACGCTCGTTGCCGATCTGCCCGTCGGCGCGCCTGCGGGCGTGACGCCGAAATTCCTCAAGGCGATCGGCAACCTGTCGGGACCGATGGGCCCGTTCGCGGGCATCGCGGCCGGCAGCGACGGCACGCTCTACGTTTCCGCGGACGCCGAAGGCAGCGTGCTCGTCGTAAAGCCGGCGTAAGGGGCAGACGCCTTCTGTTTCTTCCTGTGGGTCAGGCTTCAGCCTGACTTCTTCGCTCAACCCATCCAGTCCAGACAACCTATAGCCTGTACTTCGACTCCTTCATTCGTTTATAACGAAACTAACCGAATATCTCGGCATTTACGACGTATTTGTCCGTACAAATAAACGCCATCAACGACGTCGAACACGCCATGCCCAAGCCAGTCGAAATCCTCAAAGACACCGCCCTCACTGCCGAAGACATCGTCGAGCCGGTAGCGATTCCGGTCGAGGCGTACACCTCTCCTGAATATGCGCGCGCCGAACGCGACAGGCTGTGGCGCAAGGTGTGGCTGCAGGCCGGTCGACTCGAAGACCTCGCCGACGTCGGCAGCTACCTCACTTTCGAAATCCTCGACGACTCGATCGTCGTGGTGCGCACCGCGACCGACAGGATCAAGGCGTTCCACAACGTCTGCCCGCATCGCGGCCGCCGCCTCGTCGATACGCCGGCTGGCGAACGCAACGGCTGCGGCAAGAAGAAGATGTTCATCTGCGCCTATCACGGCTGGCGCTTCGATCTCGACGGCAACAACACCCACATTCCGCAGAAGGACGACTGGCAGGGCTGTCTCACGGCCGAGAACACGCATCTGGCGGAAGTGAAGCACGACACCTGGGGCGGCTGGATCTGGGTGAACATGGATCCGCAATCGGAGTCGCTGCGCGAATACCTCGGCGTGATTCCGGATATGCTCGATCCTTTCCAGCTGCAGAACATGCGCGTGCGCTGGCGCAAGTGGGGCATCTTCGACTGCAACTGGAAGGTCGCGATGGAGGCATTCAACGAGACCTACCACGTCGAGACGACGCACCCCGAATTCAACAAGTACGGCTCTTTCCGCGGCTGGGCGCGTGCTCACGGCAGGCACAGCCACATCGGTTACGAAGCACCGAAGGACATGGATGCGAACCAGCAGGCGAAGCTGCGCCTGGGTTCGAGCGGCGATCCGCGGCTGTCGACTGCGGAAATGCAGACCTATACGTGGGAGAAGGCGAACACCAACACCACCCAGACGCTGGTGAACGCGGCGCTGCGCCTGAAAGACGAGCTTCCCGAAGGCACACCGGGCGATCAGGTGCTCAAGCACTGGCTGGCATCGGCGCGACGCGACGATGAAGCGCGCGGTGTCGTGTGGCCGACCGTCGATCCGCAGCACGTCGGCAAGAGCGGCACGGCGTGGCAGGTGTTTCCGAATTTCCAGATCGGACACGCCGTGAACAACATGCTGTGCTACAGCGCGCGGCCGTACGGTTACGATCCGGACAAGTGCATCTTCGAAGGCGCGGTGTACGAGCTGTATCCGCAAGGCCAGGAACCGCAGACGCCGTGGCAGTTCTCGCCGGCAACCGCCGAAGCCTGGTGCTATGTGCTGAGCCAGGATTTCTCGAACATGGCGGCCGTGCAGCAGGGCATGAAGTCGCTCGGCTTCAAGGGCCCGCGACCGAATCCGTACATGGAACGCACGACGGCGAACCTGCATCGCAATCTGGCGAAGTACATGGGAACGGGATCGCCGAAGAAGCTGAAGTAAATCAAAAGAGGAAGAATAAATTTCCACGGGGAACACGGGGAGCACGGGGCCTTAAGAGAGAGAATTTTTTCCCCGTGCTCCCCGTGTTCCCATTCCTCCCCCGTGGAAATTCTTCTTCTCCCTGATTCTCCGGTCCTCAGCCGCCCGTCCCTTCAACCGTCGAGAGTTACCAGCTCCACGCCCTCGGTCACCTGATCGCCCTTCGCGACTTTCAGCTTCGCGACCTTGCCGGCTGCCGGCGCACGCAGCGTGTGTTCCATCTTCATGGCCTCGATCACCATCAGCGGCTGATTCTTTTCCACCGCCTGCCCTTCGGCGACGAGCACAGCGACTACCGCGCCCGGCATCGGCGCCACGATACGGCCCGAGCCGCCTTCCTGTTCTTCGGCGCGCGCGAGCGGATCGTCCAGTTTCATTTCCCACGTGCGACCGCCCGTGAACAGCGTGAGCGAGCCGCCCGCAAAGACGATCGTCGCGCGATGACGCACGCCGTCGAGCGTGGCGCTCAGCAGATCGTTCTCGAGCGTCACGTTCGACGCCTTCACCGTGCGACCGTCGTGCACGACGACCTCATGGCCGTTGCTGCGGAACTGCAGCGTGATGCGACGCAGCTCGCCGGCGTCCCTCAGACGCAGGTCGTAGTGGCTGTCGGTATTGAGGTTCCAGCCGGTCACGTCATGCCACGGCGAATGCGGATCGATCAGCGCGCGGGCGCCGTCGTGCGCTTCGGCCGACTGACGCAGCAGGAAGGCCAGCGCGGCCAGTGACAGGATTTCTTCCGGCGTGCGCGATTCCTCGGGAATGAGGTCGGCCTTGTGCCGCTCGATGAACCCGGTGTCGATCTCGCACGCTTCGAAAGCCGGATGCGCGGCTATGGCCCCCAGGAATTCGATGTTCGTCGTGAGGCCGGCGATCTGATAGTCGGCCAGTGCGTTGCGCAATCGGCGCAGTGCGGACGTGCGATCTTCGTCCCAGACGATCAGCTTGGCGATCATCGGGTCGTAGTACATCGAGATCTCGTCGCCCGAACGCACGCCGGTATCGACGCGCACGTGCGGGTTCTGCGCCGGCGGTTCGAGATGCGTGAGGCGGCCGATGGCCGGCAGGAACTCGCGTTGCGGATCTTCCGCGTACAGGCGCGCTTCGAACGCATGACCGCGACGCGTGAGCTGATCCTGCGTCAGCGGCAGCGTCTCCCCGGCAGCGACGCGCAACTGCCATTCGACCAGGTCCTGGCCGGTGATCATTTCCGTCACCGGATGCTCGACCTGCAGACGCGTGTTCATCTCGATGAAATAGAACTCGCCGCCCGCGTACATGAACTCGACCGTGCCGGCGCCGACGTAGTCGACCGCACGTGCGGCGGCTACGGCGGCTTCGCCGATGCGTTTGCGCAGCGCATCCGGCAACGCCGGCGCGGGCGCTTCCTCGATGACTTTCTGGTGCCGGCGCTGCAGCGAACAGTCGCGCTCGAACAGATAGATGCAGTGGCCGTGCGTATCGGCGAACACCTGGATTTCGACATGACGCGGCTGGGTCAGGTATTTCTCCAGCAGCAGCGTGTCATCGCGGAACGACGCCAGCGATTCGCGCTTGGCGCCGGCAATCGCTGCTTCGAGATCCGCGGCGGCAGTGACGACGCGCATGCCCTTGCCGCCGCCGCCTGCGGATGCCTTGACCAGCACGGGATAGCCGATCCGGTCGGCTTCGCTGCGGAACGTCTGCAGATCCTGCGCGGCGCCGTGATAACCCGGCACCAGCGGCACGCCCGCCGTGGTCATCACGCGCTTGGAATCCGCTTTCGAACCCATCACGCGGATCGCATCGATCGGCGGACCTATGAAGACCACGCCCGCCTCGGCGCACGCCTTGGCGAACGGCGCATTCTCGGAAAGAAAACCGTAGCCGGGATGAATCGCCTGCGCGCCGGTGCGACGCGCCACGTCGAGGATCGCCTCGCCGCGCAGATAGCTCTCGGCCGCCGGGGCCGGCCCGATGCAGACGGCTTCATCCGCCATCTCGACATGCATCGCGCCCGCGTCGGCTTCCGAATGGACGGCGACCGTGCGAATGCCGAGGCGATGTGCCGTGCGGATCACACGGACCGCGATCTCGCCGCGATTCGCGATCAGGATCTTTTCGAATAGGCTCATGAGTACGCTCAACTCCCGACCGACGTCTGATTCCCTCCTCCGCGAAGCGGGGGAGGGTTAGGGAGGGGGGCGGCGGCGGAAAGCGCATCCACCCTACATCCGGAACACGCCGAACTGGGTCTTCTCGATCGGCGCATTGAGCGCCGCCGAGAGACCGAGTCCGAGCACCCTGCGCGTGTCGACCGGATCGATGATGCCGTCGTCCCACAGCCGCGCGCTGGCATAGTACGGGTGTCCCTGGGTTTCGTATTGTCTGCGGATCGGCTCCTTGAACGCCTCTTCTTCCTCGGCGCTCCAGGACTTGCCCTTGAGATTGTCGCGCTTCACCTGCGCGAGCACGGCGGCGGCCTGTTCGCCGCCCATCACCGAGATGCGCGAGTTCGGCCACATCCACAGGAAGCACGGCGCATAGGCGCGGCCGTTCATCGCGTAATTTCCTGCGCCGAACGAACCGCCGATCACGACCGTGAGCTTCGGCACCCTGGCGCAGGCCACGGCCGTCACCATCTTGGCGCCGTCCTTCGCAATGCCGCCGGATTCGTACTTGCGGCCGACCATGAAGCCGGTGATGTTCTGCAGGAACACCAGCGGAATGCCGCGCTGGCAGCACAGCTCGACGAAGTGCGCGCCCTTGAGTGCCGACTCGCTGAAAAGAATGCCGTTGTTCGCAATGATCCCGACCGGATAGCCGAACAGGCGCGCGAAGCCGCACACCAGCGTCGTGCCGTACAGCGGCTTGAACTCATCGAGACGGCTGCCGTCGACCACGCGCGCGATCACTTCGCGCACGTCGAAGGGCTGGCGCGAATCGACCGGAATGATTCCGTACAGTTCCTCGGCCGGATACAGCGGTTCTTCCGGAGGCGCGGTCTGCAGCGAAATCTGTTTCGTGCGATTGAGGTTGCCGACGATGCGGCGCGTGATGGCGAGTGCATGCGGATCGTCCAGCGCGTAGTGGTCGGTGACGCCCGAGATGCGCGAGTGCACGTCGGCGCCGCCCAGGTCTTCGGCTGAGACGACTTCGCCAGTCGCGGCGCGCACCAGCGGCGGACCGCCGAGGAAGATCGTGCCCTGGTTGCGCACGATCACGGCTTCATCCGACATCGCAGGCACATACGCACCGCCGGCGGTGCAGCTGCCCATCACGACGGCGATCTGCGGAATGCCCGCGGCTGACAGGTTCGCCTGATTGAAGAAGATGCGGCCGAAGTGCTCGCGGTCCGGAAACACGTCGTCCTGCGCCGGCAGGAACGCGCCGCCGCTGTCGACCAGGTAGATGCACGGCAGGCGGTTCTGCGCGGCGATCTCCTGTGCCCGCAGATGCTTCTTGACCGTCAGCGGGTAGTACGTGCCGCCCTTCACCGTCGCATCGTTGGCGACGATGATGCATTCC
Source organism: Povalibacter sp. (assembly GCF_036735925.1). Classification (NCBI taxonomy): domain Bacteria; kingdom Pseudomonadati; phylum Pseudomonadota; class Gammaproteobacteria; order Steroidobacterales; family Steroidobacteraceae; genus Povalibacter; species Povalibacter sp. The sequence goes on along the minus strand of NZ_DAINNK010000006.1, from coordinate 40,530 downwards.
TGTCCCGAGATGCGGCCGATGCCGGTGATGACGCCGGCCGAGGGCACGTTGTCCTCGTACACCTTGTAGGCAGCGAGCTGCGACAGTTCGAGAAACGGCGAACCCGGATCGAGCAGCTGACGGATGCGTTCGCGCGGCAGCAGCTTGCCGCGCGCGGTGTGCCTGGCGCGCGCCGCTTCGCCGCCGCCCTGCATGACTTCCGCGACGCGCGCGCGCAGATCGGCGACCAGGTCGCGCATGGCCTTGCCGTTCGCGCCAAACTCGGTGCCGCGAACTTCCAGCCGGGACTGAATGGTAGACACGCTTCGAACGCTCCTTACTTGCCCGCGCTGCCTTTGGTCATTGCAAAGCTGTAACGCAGATGATCGATGTGGCCGTGCGGCACGACCGAAAAGACTTCCGGCGAGGCCGTGCTGCGGATGGCATCGATATTCGCCGCGATGTCCTCGATCGTCCATGCGGATCGATACACACCGCGCGATTCCGCGGGGAATGCCCGCGCGACCCGGCCGGCCGCGGAAATCAGCAGCTCGCCCGTCATCGCGCAGTTCTCGTGCGCGAGATACGCCACGGCCGGCGCCACCCGTTCCGGATCCATCGGCGGGAAGGCGCTGGTGTCGACGCCTTCGGACATGCGCGTCACGGCGGCGGGAATGATGGCATTGCTCTTGATGCCCTTGGCCGCGCCTTCGAGCGCTGCGACATTCGAGAGCGCGATCAGTCCTGCCTTGGCGACGCTGTAGTTCACGACGTTGGCGTTGCCGTAAAGACCGTTGATCGAGGACGTCATCACGATGCGGCCATAGCCCGCCTTCGCCATGAGGGGAAACGCCGGGCGCACGACGTGGAAGCCGCCGCGCAGGTGCACGTCGAGCACCCGCTCGAAATCCTCATACGACAGTTCTTCCAGCGAGCCGCGGCGCACGATGCCGGCATTGTGGATCAGGATGTCGATGCGACCGAAGTGATCGAGCGCCGACTGGATGACGGCTTTGCCGCCTGCCGGCGTCGCCACCGAATCGGTGTTGGCGATGGCCTGTCCGCCGGCCGCCTTGATCTCACGCACGACGTCTTCGGCCGGGCCGGCATCGCCGCCCTCGCCTTTCAGGCTGACGCCGAGATCGTTGACGACAATCCTTGCTCCGCGCGCGGCAAGCAGCAGCGCATACGCGCGACCGAGACCGCGGCCTGCGCCGGTGATGACGGCGACGCGATCATCGAAGCGGAGTTCGGACATTGAACGTTCCCCCATTCCACCTTGTGACCAATGACTCTCTTGCTGTGGGGCCGGCTTCAGCCGGCCTCTTTCAGAGTCAGGCTGAAGCCTGACCCACAAGAAGAAGCCCCCAGTCAACCGTTGCGCAAATCTCAACCGCGCTTCGGCAGCTCGACGATCGCCGACCCGTGCGCCGACGCTTCACCGCGATGCGTCTGCGCGTTCTGCGCGATCTCGACGAAGTGCTTGCCGTTCTCCACGAACTTGCGGGTCACGGTGCCGTCGATGACGATCACGTCGCCGTCGGGATTGTGACGACGGATCTGGCACTTGCTCTTGTGCAGGAAGCCATCGTCGCCCATCCAGTTGGTGAGCTGGTGCGTCAGCCACGAGCAGCGTTCCGGACCGTAGTCGTACGCACCGGGGGCGCCGACCTGCAGCGCGAAGTCTTCATCCCAGTGCACGCGCTCCGGGCAGTCCGGCACGCCGAAGCGGTTCTTGATGCCCGTGCCCGGATGCTTCTGCTGCATCTGCCAGGCGAGCTTGTTGGCGCGGATGTAGAGACCACCCCAGCCCTGCGCGTAGCAGATGAAGCCGGTGACCGTCATCGGGCCCTTCATCATGCGCGGCAGCGCTTCGCCTTCCTTCACGTCATCCCAGTAGCGCTTGTTCGAGCCGCGGATTTCTTCGTTCTCGTAGAGCTCGTAGAACCCGGCGAGCTGCTCATCGGTAAACCGTTCGACACGACCGCGGGCGTCGGTGTACTTGGTGCCGCGCTCGCGCGCTTCGTCGCGATCGGTGCGGAACACCCAGCTGTCGGCTTCGGCCACGCGGTCGCCCGACTGATTGAAGAACTCCACGTGATAGATCTGCTGAAAGGCGCGACCGGCGAACCTGGTCTTGTGCTCGATCAGATCCTTCAGGTGCGCCTGCGTGCTGATCGCATCGTTGCGACGCACGTGCTTGTACCAGGTCCAGTCCGCGCCGGCCCACATCGCGTGCACGCCCGACAGGCCGCCGCAGTAGCCGGAAATGATGCGGCTGGTCGTGAACAGGAAGCTCGGCAGCGCCAGGATCGAGCCGTGCACGCTCCTGTCGGCATAGGCCGGATCGCACCACAGCGGATTGTCGTCGCCGATGCCGTGCGCGTAGTGACGGATCGCATCGCGCGTCGCTTCGTAGTTCCACGGCTCGACCGTCTTCTCGATCTTCACGCCGATGCGCTGGCGCAGCTCGGCAAGACCTTCCTCGGTGATCTTGGGGAACTTGTCGGTGCTCTCTTTCATGACCGATGACATGGATATCTCCTTCGAATCTCAATGGGCAGTCGCGGCAGCGGCAGCTTCGCGATCGCGCAGAACCTTGCGATGCACCTTGCCGGCCGGCGTCTTCGGCAGTTCGCTGACGAAGGCGAACTGGCGCGGGAATTCGTGCTGGCTGAGACGCTCGCGCGTGAACTTCTTCAGTTCGTCCATGAATTCGTCGCTCGCCACCCGATCGCTGACGATGAAGGCTTTGGCGACCTGGCCGCGCGTTTCGTCGGCTACGCCGATGACCGCCGCCTCCTTCACGTTCGGATGCTTGAGCAGCGTGTTCTCGATCTCCACCGCGCTCATGGTCCAGCCGGCGGAAATGATGACGTCGTCGGCGCGGCCGCAGTGATAGAAGTAACCGTCCGCGTCGATCTTCGCGAGATCCTTGGTGGTCTCCCAGTGATCGCGCTTCCAGAGCATGAGTTCGCCGACGACGCCGGGTTCGGTCGGCGTGCCATCGGGCTTCTGCACCTGCAGCTTGAGGCCCGGCACCGATTTGCCGAGCGAGCCCGGCTTCACTACGTAGTCGGTCGCACCCGGATAGTTGACCAGCACCACGCCGATTTCCGTCGTGCCGTACATGCTGCACGCAGGCACGTGGAAGGTCCGGTCGATGAACTCGAGCGTCGCCGGATCGATCGGCTCGCCCGTGTACGACAGCTTCCTGAAATGAAACCTGAATTCCCCTGCCCGGCCGGAGTTTTTCATCATGCGATAGTGGGTCGCAGCGGCCGACATGTTGGTGATCCTGAAATCCGACAGCGCCTTCATGAGCCGCACTGCGTCGAACTTGCCCGAGAACGTGCCGGTGGCGACGCCGAGGCCGAGCGGCGCGAGCGTGCCGTGCCACAGGCCATGACCCCACGCCGGCGATGACGGACAGAAAAACTCATCGCCCGGCCGGATGCCGGTGCCGTACAGCGCCGCGAACATCAACGTCACCAGCGCCTTGTGCGTGTGCCTGACCGCGGCAGGCAGTTCGCGCGTCGTGCCCGAGGTGTACTGGAACACCGCCAGATCGCTGGCGCGCGTCTTCGTCTCGAACGTCGCAGGGAAGTGCGAGATCTCTTCGATCAGGTCCGCATCGGCGACGACGACGCGCAGGCCTTCGACCTGGCGGGCCATCGACGCCTTCTCCGCATTCGTGATCAGCAGCTGCGGCTTGCAGTCGTCGATGCGCAGGCGCAGGCCATCGAGCCCGAACAGCGTGAACAGCGGCACGCTGATCGCGCCCGTCATCGTCGCGCCGAACAGGCTGATGTAGAACGACAGCGACGGATCGAGCATGAACGCGATGCGATCGCCCGGCTGGATGCCGTTCGCCACCAGCCAGTGCGCGAAGCGCGCGGAGCCGGCGGCAATGGCGTCGAAGCTCAGGATTTCATCCGTGCCGTCGGCATGCGCGATGCGTACGGCGGTGCGACCCGAACCATCCGCATGTCGCGTGATGCATTCGTGCGCGATGTTCAGATACTCGATATTGCCGTCGAACAGATCCCACAACGCCTTCGAACTGGCGTGCTGCTGGGCATCCGCATAGCTGGTGTAGTCGGTGAGCTTGGGCATGGTCCGGAAGGTTTTTCGAGGCGCCGGCAACATGCCATACCGATCCCGCCTATTGCAAATATAGAACGTTATTCGATATATAGAACATCCTCGACAGCCGGATCATCGACATGGACACCAAGCGCCAGCGCATGAACTCGCCCGACCGCGAACTCGCGATTGCCGTGCGAGCCAGCAAAGCCCCTGCCATTTCGCGGGCCGCAGCCGTGCTGCGGCTGCTCGGCAAGAGCGATACGCCGCTCGGCGTGCAGACCATCGCGCGCGAACTCGGCCTGGTGCCGAGCACCTGTCTGCACGTGCTGCGCGCACTGGTCGCGGAAGAATTCGTTTCGTTCGATCCCGACACCAAGCGCTACTCGCTGGAGGCCGGCGTGCTCACGCTCGCGCGCCACTGGCTGCGCCGCAATCGTTTCAACGATCTCGCGCAACCGGCACTCGATCGCATCAGCCGCACGTTCGATCTCACCGTACTCGGCGTGCACATCGTCGGCCTCGACCACATCATCGTGGTGGCGACGTCGCAGTCGAGCCAGAACTTCCAGCTCAGCACCCAGATCGGCAGCCGCTTCCCGGCACTCATCAGCGCTACCGGCCGCTGCATCGCCGCGTTCGGCGATCAGGACGAGAACGATCTCGAAGGCCGCTTCAAGAAGCTGCGCTGGGACGAACCGCCGACCTTCGAGGAGTGGAAGGCGCAGGTGCGCCAGACGCGCGAACAGGGATTTGCCGTGGATGCGGGCAATTACATCGCGGGCGTCACGGTGGTGGCCGCACCGGTGTTCCGTGCACGCGGCAAACTCAGTCATGCGCTCGTCGCGCTCGGCATCGGCAGCGCACTGAAGCGCGCGGGACTGCCGACGCTGCAGAACGCCCTGCTCGCCTCGGCACAGTCGCTGTCGAATCAGTTGTCGGGAGAGATCGATTCGGAGTGAGCTCGTTCTTCCTGTGGGGCCGGCTTCAGCCGGCTTCAAGAAGTCAGGCTGAAGCCTGACCTACAGGAGAAGATCAGGCCGGCGCGTAGCCCGGCATCGCCTTCGTCTCCACGTACTCGTGGAAGCCGAACTCGCCCCACTCGCGGCCGTTGCCGCTCTTCTTGAAGCCGCCGAAGGGCGCGCAGAAATCGAAGCCGTTGTTGATGTACACCGCGCCCGCACGGATGCGACGCGCCACGGCGCGGGCCTTCTCCATGTCGGCACCGTTCACGAAACCGGCGAGACCGTACTCGGTGTCGTTGGCGATCCGGATCGCATCGTCGATGTCGTCGTAGCCGAGGATGGTGAGCACCGGTCCAAAGATCTCCTCGCGCGCAATGGTCATCTCGTTCTTCACATTGCCGAACACCGTGGGCTTCACGAAGTAGCCCTTGCTCAGGCCGTCCGGACGACCCGGACCGCCGGCCACCAGCGTCGCACCTTCCTCGATGCCCTTGCGGATCAGCGACTGGATCTTCTCGAACTGATTCTTCGACACGACCGGACCGATGGCGAAGTTGCCCTTCGGATCGCCGACCGTCACCTGCGCCGCCGCTTCGCGTGCGATGCGGATGGCTTCTTCCATGCGAGCCTTCGGCACCAGCATGCGCGAGGGCGCGCTGCAGGTCTGGCCGGAGTTGCCCATCATCGACGCGACGCCGCCGGCGACGTTCGCGGCGAATGCCGAGTCGTCGAGCACGATGTTCGGGCTCTTGCCGCCCAGTTCCTGCGCCACGCGCTTCACCGTTGCCGCGGCGTTCTTCGCGATCTCGACGCCGGCACGCGTCGAACCCGTGAAGGAGATCATGTCGATGTCGGGATGTACGGACATCGGCACGCCGACATTCGGACCATCGCCCTGGATCAGGTTGAATACGCCGGCCGGCGTGCCCGCCGCGTGCATGATCTCGGCGAAGATCTGGCCGGAGTACGGCGAGACTTCCGACGGCTTGAGGATCACGGTGCAGCCGGTCGCGAGCGCCGGGAACACCTTGACCGCGATCTGGTTCATCGGCCAGTTCCACGGCGTGATGAGTCCGCACACGCCGATCGGCTCCTTCACCAGCAGCGTGCCGCCGCGCTGCTCTTCGAACTTGAAGTTCTGGAGGATCTCGATGGCGGTGTTCAGATGCCCGATGCCGAGTCCGACCTGGAAGCCGCCGGCGAGCGCTGCCGGCGCGCCCATTTCCTCGGTGATCGCAGCCGCCAGATCGCCCGCGCGTTTCTGGTATTCCTCGGCGATGCGCTGCAGCAGCTTCAGACGTTCTTCGCGCGTGCTCTGCGACCAGGGGACGAACGCCTTGCGCGCGGCCTTTACGGCCCGGTCGACGTCGGCGGCGGAGCCGTTGGCGATCCTGCCGCTGACTTCTTCAGTCGCGGGATCGATGACGTTGAGTGTCCTCGCGTCGACCGGGTCGACCCACTTGCCGTCGATGTAGAACTTCAGATAGTCGCGCATTTCGTCATCCCCTCATGTTTCCGATCTGCTTCTTCCTGTTGTAGGTCAGGCTTTAGCCTGACTCCAAAAGGCCGGCTAAAGCCGGCCCCACAGGGCGGCGCCCGATCACTGCGTGCCTTCGGCATACCACGTCCGGAACTTCTCGTACTTCGGCATCTCCTCCGAATTCGCCTTCGGATCGATGTCGACGTGGACCACGCCGACCTTGCCGCTCGCATACGCGCGCTGGATCGCCGGGCCGATATCTTCCGCCCGGGTGACGTACTCGCCGTGACAGCCGAAACCTTCGCCGATCTTGTCGAAGCGCAGCTTGCCCCAGTGCGTGCCGGTCTCGGTCGTCTTGCCGATGCCGAACGTGCGCTTGTACACGCCGACTTCCAGGCCCCACTGGTAATCGACGCCGACCACGCAGACCAGCGGCAGCTGGGTGCGCACCGCCGTTTCCAGTTCGCCGATGTGGAACAGGAACGACGAGTCGCTGGTGATCAGCATGCCGGGACGCTTCTTCCTGGTCGCCGCCTGATCGGCCAGCATCGCGCCCGTCGCATACGGCAGGCCGGTGCCGATGTGGCCGAAGTTCTGGTTCCAGATGACGTCCTGCGGTTTGCACTGCGAGTAGGTCCACTGGAAGATCACCGTGGCGCCGCCATCGCGGATCAGGATGCCGTCCTTCGGGAACGCCTTGGTCGCTTCGACCACGAAGCGCGAGGTGTGGATCGGCGTGCCCGCGGTGCCGTCGCTCTTCTTCAGCGATTCCGCAGCCCACGATTCGATCTCGGCCTGGCAGTCCTTCATGTACTTGGCGAGCATCGGCGCCGGCTGGCGCGGCGTGTCCTTGAGCGCGGCGACGAGCTGCGGCACGACGCCGCGCAGATCGCCGACCAGCGGCACGTCGATCGGACGATTCACGCCGATGGCGGACGCATCCTGCTCGACATAGATCCACTTGCGGATGCCTTCGTTCTTCTGCCAGTAGCGCCAGCGGCCGTAGTGCACCGGCTCGCCCAGTTCGGTACCCAGCGCCAGCACCAGGTCGGACTCTTCGACGACTTCGAGCGTGGCGTCCTGGAACACGTACTGGAACGTGCGGTCTTCGAGGCCCTTGATGAACGAGGTGCCGCCCGAGGTCTGCACGACCGGGCAGTTCATCAACAGCGCGAGTTCCTTCACCGCTGCGCCGGTGCGCGACGTATGAACGCCGTGACCGACCAGCAGGATCGGGTTCCTGGCTTCGCGGATCAGCTTCGCCGCCTCGGCGATCTTGTCGATGTCCGCACCCTGATTGACCAGGCGATAGCGCGACGGCGCCAGCGGCTCCGGCACGTCCAGATCTTCATTGATGATGTGCGAGGGATACTCGATGTAGGACGGACCCGGCGTGCCCGACAGGGAAGTGCGGATCGCCTGGCGGATGATTTCGTCGGTCTGGTCGGCGTATTCGATCGACGCGGCGTACTTCACCGAGTTCTCGAACAGCGGCATCTGTTTCACGAACTGGATGCGGCCGCGACGCACGCGCTGCTCGGTGACGCGCGCGCGCTGACCGCTCAGGAAAATGACGGGCGAGTTCTCGACCAAAGCACATTGAATGGCCGGCGCCGCATTGGCGATGCCGGGGCCGAGCGTGCCGATGGCCAGCGCCGGCTTGCCCGTGATGCGCGAAGCGGCTTCCGCCATGAAGCCCGCAGCCGCTTCGTGGTGCGGCGCGATGACCGTCCAGCCGCGCTTCTCCGCCTCCCAGAACATATGAACGAAGTTCGGATCAGGAATGCCGAACAGCGTGTTGACGCCCTCCGCTTCGAAAAGCTGCAGGATTCGTTCATAGACTTTCACGGCCATGGTCAGGTCTCACTCGATATTGTCGCCAGAAAACATTCGTCGCCGACGGCGAAGGCCGCGCAGGCGCGCGGCACCGGATCGGTCGAATCGCGCTACTTGAGCTTGCGCGGTGCGCCCGTGCCCATGAACGTCGCCAGGTTGCGGTGGAAGTTCGTCACCTTCTGTTCCTGGTGCGGATTCGGCAGCGTGCCGCGGAAACCGCGCGACTTCATGCCCTTCTGCACTTCGCACATGTTGGAGAAGTCCTGCGCCAGCACCATGCCCCACTTCTCTGCCGTCGGTTCCGCATAGACCCACTCGGTCTTCGGCTCCTGGCCTTCGGGAAAACGCTCCAGCGCATACGACTCGAAGATGCACTGGTTGGGATCGTCGCCGTACGGACGCGTGCGATAGCACAGCGCGAACGTCATGCCCTGCAGCA
>NZ_DAINNK010000006.1:0-31735 GCF_036735925.1 Povalibacter sp. | reverse complement strand
CTTGAACGTCACTTCGTCGAGGTCGGCGTCGAGGATCGACCACCACCAGATCTCAGTGGTGTTGGGGCCCTTCGGCATGCGCAGGCAGACCTGGCTGGCCTGGGTGATCCACATGTTCGGGAAGATGTGCCAGGCCAGACCCGCTTCCGCCATGTTCTCCGCGCTGATGGTCGGCCAGATGACGCCGCGCTTCGCATCGTCGGCGCGCGCCGCGGCCAGCCAGTGCTTGATGACGTCCTGCGGCGAAGTGCCTTCGGGCAGTTCGTCGACGAGACGCTTCGCGGCATTGACCAGCGTTTCGGTCGAGGCTGCGTAGTTCACCGTCTCGTAGTTTTCTCGCGCGAGCTCATAAGTGGAGACGCGCGGATCGGCGCCGGCGCCCACGCGCGTCACGGAGCTGCTCTCGCTCATCTTCATTTTCTTGTCGCGTTCGTCGAAGCCGCTGACGCCGTGCAGGCCATAGGCTTTCGAATACGCATAGAACTGGCCGTACTTGAGCAGCTGCGTGTGCGTGCCGGCGACGTGATACGGCTCCATGAAGGCTTCGAGCGCCGTCTTCCAGTTGGCGGGATAGACCACCCACTGGCGCCACTTGTAACGCATCTTCTCGAACTGGAACGCATCGAGAATGCCCGCGGCCGGTTCCAGGAATTCGCGCAGCGAGCCGCAGTCCGGATCCATGTTGATGAAGACCCAGCCGCCCCAGGTGTCGACCTTCACTTCGGACAGCTTCGTGTGTTCGTCGGTCAGCGCGTCCTTCCAGTCCTGCTTGTCGAGGATGTGGACGTTCCTTCCGTCGAGATCGAAGGCCCAGCCGTGGAAGGCGCAGACGAAGCGGCTCTTGTGTCCGCACGCATGAATCTGATTCGGTGCGGTGCTGATCAGGCGACGGCCGCGATGCGGACACACATTGTGGAAGGCCTTGAGTCTGTCCGTCGCCGTGCGCACGACGATGATGGAGTCATCGCCGATCTCGTACGTGAGAAAGCTGCCGACGTCGGGCAGTTCTTCGAGCCGGCCAGCCATCTGCCACACGCGCGGCCAGAGTTTTTCGGCTTCGAGCCTGGCGTAGTCGCGCGACAGGAAGGCCTCGGTGCCATACGTCACCGCATCGTTCAGATCTTCAACGCTGACATTGACCCATGTATCCACGACGTCCCCCTCCACACCAATAAACGCAGCCCGACCCCGTCTATGACTTGAGAACGAGGCCCTCCATGTCGCCCTTCTCGCGCCATTCGCGCACCATTTTCTGGAACGCATCCCAGCCCGGACCCCAGCCGCGGAACAGCGCCCACTTCGGCCTGCTCTCGCCTTCGTTGTTGAAATAGCCCGGCGGACACGAACCCTGGAACTCGGAGAGATCGATCTCCAGTTCGCGGAAACGTTTGACGTAGGCGTCCTGCGCCTCCTTGCTCGGCTCGACCACGGTGGCGCCGCGCTTCAGCGCTTCGCCGATGATGTAGGCGATGTGATGGCCCTGCTCGCCGAACTGTTCGGTGACGGAGGCATTCAGGCCGCCCTGGATGTAGCCGACGTAGAACTGGTTCGGGAAGTCGTGGGTCATGGTGCCGTGCAGCGTCTCGTAGCCATCCGCCCAGTGTTCGTAGATGGACCTGCCGCCGCGGCCCGCGACCACGTCGATGCCCCAGCGGCGATCGAGATCGCTGGTCACTTCGAAACCGCTGGCGAAGATGATGCAGTCGACTTCGTATTCCCTGCCGTTGGCGATGAAGCCCTTTTCCGTCAGCTTCTGCAGACCCTTGGTTTCGGACACGTCGATCAGATCGACGTTGGAGCGATTGAAGGTCGGATAGAACTCGTCGCTCGACAGCGGACGCTTGCAGAGAAAGCGGTAGTAAGGCTTCAGCGCCTCGGCCGCCTCCTCGTCCTTCACGATCGCCGCGACGCGCTGGCGCAGGCGCTCCATCACGCGATAGTCGATCACTTCGCGACGCGCCACGAACTCGGCAGGCGTGAGCTGCGGCCAGCCTTCGGCTTCGAGTTCGGCGGCGAGATTGCGCGTGATCTCGGTCCAGATGTCGCAGATCAGATCGGCCTCGCCCGGCGCGAGGAATTCCATCGCGGCGCGATGGAAATTCGCCTGGCGCTGTTTCTGCCAGCCCGGCTGCAGCGACGTTGCCCATGCAGGATCGGTCGGCGGATTCGGACGCTCGTCGACGCTGGAGGGCGTGCGCTGCACCACGTACAGATGCTTCGCATGCTTGCCGAGGTACGGCACGGCCTGGATCGCCGTCGCGCCGGTGCCGACGATGGCGACGCGCTTGTCGCCGAGCTTGTCCAGCACGGGCTCGCGATAGCTGCCGCCGGTGTAGTCGTAGTCCCAGCGCGCGGTGTGGAAGATCTTGCCCTTGAACTGGTCGAGGCCTGCGATGCCCGGCAGCTTCGGCATGTTGAGCACGCCGCAGGCCATGATCACGAAGCGCGCGCGGATGTCGTCGCCGCGATGGGTGCCGACGTGCCAGCGATCGAGCTGCTCGTCCCAGCGCAGCGAATGGATGTGGGTGTGGAACAGCGCCTTGTCGGCGAAGCCGAACTTCGCGGCGATCGAGCGCGCGTATTCGTAGATCTCCCAGCCGTCGGCGAATTTCTTCGACGGCATGAAGCCCATTTCCTCGAGCAGCGGCAGGTAGCAGTACGACTCGTTGTCGCACTGGATGCCGGGATAGCGGTTCCAGTACCACACGCCGCCGAAATCGCCCGCGGTGTCGACGTTGCGGAAGCGGGTCACGCCGGCCTGCGTCAGATGGTAGGCAGCCATGATGCCGCCCCATCCCGCGCCCAGAATGACCACGTCGAGGTCTTCGGAAATCGGCGCGCGCGGCTCGACCGGCGTGTGCGGATCGGCCGCGTAGTTCGCGGCGACGTCGCCGGCAGGCCGGAAATACTGCGTCTGGCCATCCTTCCTGAGACGCCTTTCCCGCTCCAGACGATACTTTTCGCGCAGCGAAGGAATATCGACATCAACCGGCGTCTGCGTCGGCGCGCACTTCATGAAGGAGAATCCCCCGCCCACTTTAGTCAACGACAGTGTTGATTATAAGCAAACGGACCGGCAACGCGAGTGCCGCATGTCCTGCGACGCAACATGCGCTTTCTGCCGGCGCTGAGGCGCGGCAACTGCTTGAATTTCCTGCGGTGCGCGGCCGCCTGCGCGGGCCGCCGCGCGTCGAGTCACAGACTGCGCGCCGCCTGGTGCGGCCCGGTATTTCATCAGTGCAATGGCGCGTTGACGGTCGCGCCGTTTCCGGTCACGACTTCGACTTCACCTGCCCGGCAGTCGCCATCGCGAAGCTGCGGCGGATGTGATCGACGTGACCGGACGGCACCACCGGCAGGATCCACGGCGAGTTCGCATCGCGGATGGCATCGATCTTTTCCCCCACCTGCTCGATGGTCCACGACGGCTGATACACGCCTTCGCTCTCGCCGATGAATGCGCGGGCGATGCGACCGGCGATGGACACGAACATCTCGCCCGTGACCGAACAGGATTCGTGCGACAGCCACCCGACGACGGGCGCCACCCGTTCCGGCCCCATCGGCGGGAACTGCGACGTATCGATGCCCTCGGCCATGCGCGTCACCGCGCCGGGCACGATGACGTTGCAGCGGACGCCTTGCGCCGCGCCTTCCAGTGCCGCCACGTTGCACAGGCCGATGATGCCGGCCTTGGAGACGCCATAGTTGGCGACACGGTGATTGCCGTACAGACCGCCGATCGACGAGGTCAGCACGATGCGGCCGTAACCGGCGCTGCACATGAGCGGGAACGCGGGACGCACGACATGGAATGCGCCGCGCAGATGCACGCTCAGCACCGACTCGAAGTCTTCGTACGAGAGTTCCTTGAGCGAGCCGTAGCGAACGTTGCCGGCGTTGTGGATGAGGATGTCGATGCGGCCGTAGCGGTCCATCGCCGCCTGCACGATCGCCTTGCCGCCCGCGGGCGTCGCGACGGACTCCGTGCAAGCCACGGCCTCGCCGCCGGCCGCCCCGATCTCGTCGACGACTGCCTGCGCCGGGCCGGCATCGACGCCGTCGCCCTGCAGACTGCCGCCCGGATCGTTGACGACGACCTTCGCGCCCTTCGAGGCGAGCAGCAATGCGTACGCGCGTCCGAGTCCGCGGCCCGCGCCGGTGATCACTGCAACGCGATCGTCGAATCGAAGTTCAGTCATTGGTCTCTCTCCTACCCCCTCCTCCGCGCAGCGGGGGAGGGTTGGGGTGGGGGCGAATCAGTCGGCGCTCGATGCGCTCAGTACTCCCGATCGATGCTCAGGCAGCCGCGGCGATCCCAGCGTGAATACCGCGATTGCACTGAGGAACATCAGAACGATCGTCGCCATCAGAAACGGCGAATAACCGCCCGAACGATCGAACACCGCACCGGCCACGAGCGGACCGAAAGCCGTACCGCCCGCCAGCGCCATCTGCAGCACGCCATACAGCGCACCGAAACTCTTCAGCCCGAAATGCTTCGCCGCGAGATAGGCGATGACGTCGACTTCGGAACCGACCGTGAGTCCGAACACGGCGGCCGCCGCGGCCTGACTCACCGGACTCGCACCGCTGGTCAGCAGCAGCACACAGCCGGCGATCGGAATCAGGAAGGCGCAGGTGCCGACGACATGACTGGGAAAGCGATCGAGCAGCAGGCCTGTGCCGAGCCGGCCGATGATGGAGAAGATGCCGATCAGCGATGCGATGCCGGCAGCCGACAGCGGCGTCGCCCCGCTGTCGGTCAGGATGGGCACGAAGTGCACGACGATGCCGATGATGGTGAAGGCGAACAGCCCCGCCGCCATCAGCAGCTTGTAAAGCGCGGCCGAGCGCAATCCTTCCGCAAGACTCACGCCCGTCAATGCAGGCGCAGACGCCTGCGCCGCGATTTTCTTCTGCGCGCCGTCGCGCGCGCCGCGAAAGAACAGGAACACCAGCGGGAACACGAAGGCGCACCAGAGACTGCCCATCGCCACGAAGGCCGTGCGCCAGCCGTAACCGCCGATCAGCCAGGTCGCGAACACCGGATACAGCGCGGTCGCCACCGAGGCGCCCGACAACGTGAACGCGAAGGCGAGTCCGCGCGAGGCTTCGAAGCGGCTGGCGACGGCACTGGTCCACACCGTCGCCTGGACGCAGAACGTGCCCACGGCGACCACGACCCACAGCGTCAGCCAGTTCCAGAATTCGCCGTTCGCCGTACTCAGCAGCGCGAATGACGCGCACATCGCGGGGATGCCGACCAGTCCCACGCGGCGCGGCCCGATGCGGTCCACCATCATGCCGACGGGAATGCAGCCGGCGGCGCTGATCAGCGCAGCGACAGTGAGTCCCGCCGCCGCCTGTGCCCGCGTCCAGCCGAACTCGCCCTGCAATGCTGCGATGAATGGACCGAGCGCATAGACGTGCAGGACGGAGGTGGCATAGCCGAGCGCACCCGCGACCGGCAGAAACCAGTAGCTGCGCCATTCCGCCGCTGCAGGCTGGGTAGCGACCATCCGTCCCCCTTCGTTGTGGCGGGCTGCCGGGCTCTGGCCAGCAGCCCCCTCTCTTACCGGCTCTTCCACTGCGGGCGCCGCTTCTCGGCGAACGCGCGCGGACCTTCCTGTGCATCCTCGCTGCAGTAGGTCTGCACGGAGGCGTGACGCGCGGCCTGCAATGCCGCGGAGCGGCCCATCTCCGTCGCCAGCATCACGGTCTCGCGACCGGCCTGGACGGACAACGGCGCGCCTTCGAGAATTTCGCCGGCGAGTTCCAGGGCGACCTGCATCAGCTTCTCCGGCTCCGCGAGTCGATTGACCAGGCCGATCTCGTAGGCGCGCTGCGCGGTGATCGGCTTACCGGTGAGGATGATCTCCATCATGATCCGCTGCGGAATCATGTGGATCAGCGGTGCCGCCCACGGCGAGCTGCGGCCGACCTTCACCTCGGTGATCGCGAATTTCGCTGCCGTGCTCGCGACGCACAGATCGCAGGCCTGCGCGATCATCCAGCCGCCGGCGAAAGCCACGCCGTTGACGGCGGCGATCGTCGGCTTGGTCAGCTCGATGTTGTCGCCCGGCACCGGGAACATGTCGCGCGGCGGCACCTGCAGATTGCGCTCCACCATTTCCTTGAGATCGCCGCCGGCGCAGAACGCCTTGTCGCCGCTGCCCGTGAGAATCGCGACCCGCAGGTTCGCATCGCGCTCGAAGCGGTCCCACGCGGCGAAGAGTCCGTCGCGAATGTCCTTGCCGAGTGCATTGCGCTGCTCGGGACGATTCAGGGTGATGATGGCGATGCCATCGGCACGGGCTTCGAACAGGACGGCGTCGCTCATCAGAAACCTCTGCGCTGGATGGCGTGTGCCGCCTTGTCCAGTTCTTCACGAAAATCGGGATGGGCAATGGAGATCAGGCGACGCGTGCGTTCCGCCAGCGTCTGGCCTTTCAGCTCGGCGGCGCCGAATTCGGTGACGATGACGTCGACGTCGGTACGCGCCGTGGTGACCGGGCCGGAAAGTGCCGGCGTGATGCGGCTGATCCTGCCGCTCTTCGCCGTGGCCGGCAGCGCGATGATGGAATGGCCGCCGCGCGAACGCATGCCGGCGCGCACGTAATCCACCTGCCCGCCGGTGCCGCCCACATAGACATCGCCGGTCTGTTCGGCATTCACCTGTCCGGTCAGATCGACTTCGATGGCGGAGTTGATGGTGACGAGCCGCGCAAGCTGCGCGAGCGTCGCCTCGGCATGCGTGTACGAGGACGCACGCATGCCGATCTTCGGATTGCGGTTGGCGAAGTCGTACAGTCGCTTCGTACCGATCAGTGCGCCGGTGATGGACACACCTGCATCGATGGCCTTGCGCGCATTCGTGATCACGCCCTTCTCGACCAGATCGACGAGGCCATCGCCGATCATGCCCGAATGCACGCCGAGATCGCGCCGGTCGTGCAGCAGACGCAGGATCGCATCCGGCGTCGCGCCGACGCCGACCTGGATCACCGAACCGTCTTCGATATACGGGGCCACGTGCTGCGCGATCGCGAGATCGGTTTCTCCGATCTTCGCCGGCGGCACCTCCACCGGCGTGCGCGAGACGTGCACGGCACAGTCGATGCGCGCAGCGGGCAGCACGTGATCGCCGTGCGTGAACGGCACCTGCTCGTTGACCTCCGCGATCACGATCCGCGCTTTCTTCACGGCCGCATCGACGAAATCGCTGATGAGGCCGAAGCTGTGATTGCCGTCGGCATCGGGCGGACTCACCTGCACGAACGCGACATCGCAGCCGATGACGCCGGTTTCGATCATCGGCGCGACCTGGCTGACGTGGCACGGAATCACGCCGAGCTTGCCCGCGGCCGTGAGCGTACGCAGCGCACCGATGGCGCCCATGCTCGACAGCTGGAACTTGCTTGCTGCGTCCGGCGTGAGCATCCCGGAAAAACTCGTCGCCGCGAACGCCGACAGATCGCCGATGCTCTCCGCCTGCGCGATCAATGCTTCGATCAGCGTCGTCGGCTCGCCGCACGCCTGTCCCCAGACGATGCGATCGCCGCGGCGCAGGAACCGGCCGAGATCGAGACCTGCGGCATCGGTCGCCATCGTCATTTGCGATTCACGAGCGCGAGCAGCGCCTGTGCCCGCACGAGATGCGGGCGGTCCAGCATCGCGCCCTTGTGACCGATCGTGCCCGCGCCCGGATTCGCGGCGAACACATCGACGATCTCCTGTGCGTGCGCGATCTCCTCGGCGCTCGGCGAGAAGCATTCGTTGATCACATCGACCTGCGCCGGATGGATCGCGAGCATGCCGCGCCAGCCGGCGCGACGCATGGCGGTGGCGCGTCTGCGCAGTCCCGCTTCGTCCTTGAAATCGCCGTGAATGGTTTCGATGGCGGCAATGCCTGCAGCGGCGGAGCCGACGAGGCAGAGGCTGCGCGCGAGTTCGTAAGTGAAGTCATATCCGCCGCAGTCGCCGCGGTTGTCGCTGGCGCCGAGCGCGGTGGCGAGATCTTCCGCGCCCCACGACATCGCCACGACACGCGGCAGACCGGCGTAGCTGCCGATCGCCAGCATGCTCGACGGTTCTTCGGTCGCGAGCAGCATGACCTTCGTCGAGCCGGCCTCGAGACCGAACGCGGCTTCGAACGCACTGAGATAGTGATCGAGCAGTTCCGCATCGGCACGACCGCGCGGCTTCGGAAACATGATACCGGCCGGCGCGCCGGGCATGACGGCGGCGAGATCGGCGAGTGCATGCGGCCCCTGGATCGGATTGATGCGCACCCACAGGCGCGCGCGATGCTGAGCATTGGCTTTCAGGAAATTCGCGACCAGCGTGCGCGCCTTCGGCTTCTCCGCTTCGGCCACCGCGTCTTCGAGATCGAAGATCACGACGTCCGCACTGCTCGCGGTCGCCTTCTCCATCTTGCGTTCGCTGTCGCCCGGTGCGAACAGCCACGAGCGCGCGTTGAAAACCGTTGCCATCAATGATCCTCGACGAAGGCGATCTTCAGTAGGACTTCGGGAGTTCCAGAACTTTCTCGGCGAGGAAGTTCAGGATCATGTGCGGACTCACCGGCGCCGTTCTCGGAATGAGCACTTCGCGCAGCAGGCGCTCGACATGATACTCCTGCGCATAACCCATGCCGCCGAGCGTCAGCATCGCCGTGTGACAAGCCTCGAAGCCGAACTCTCCGGCGAGATACTTGCCCGCGTTCGCTTCGACGCCGCAGTCTTTTCCCTTATCGAACAGCGTGGCCGCCTTCATCACCATCAGGTTCGCCGCTTCGAGCTGCGCCCAGCATTTGGCGAGCGGATGCTGGATGCCCTGGTTCTGGCCGATGGGCCGGTTGAAGACGATGCGCTCGCGTGCGTAGCGCGCGGCGCGCGCGATTGCAGCGCGACCGATGCCCACGGCTTCAGCGGCGACGAGTACGCGCTCCGGATTCAAGCCGTGCAGCAGGATCCTGAAGCCCTCGCCTTCGGCGCCGATGCGATCCGACTCGGGCACGAACAGATCCTGGATGAACAGCATGTTCGAATCGACGGCGTGCCGGCCCATCTTGTGGATCAGGCGCACGTCGATCTTCGCGCGATCGAGATCGGTGTAGAACAGCGACAGCCCTTCGGTCTTGCGCTTCACCTGATCGAGCGGCGTGGTGCGCGCGATCAGCAGCATCTTGTTCGCCACCTGCGCGGTGGAGATCCAGATCTTCTCGCCGTTGACCAGATAACCGCCGTCGCGTTTCTCGGCGCGCGTCTTGAGTTCGGTGGTGTTGAGACCGACGTTGGGTTCGGTCACGGCGAAGCAGACCTTGTCTTCGCCGCGCACCACCGGCGGCAGCATGCGCTGCTTCTGTTCCTGCGTGCCGAACAGCACCACGGGCTGCAGACCGAAGACCGGAAGATGGATCGCCGACGCGCCGCTCATGCCGGCGCCCGACTCGGCCACCGCCTGCATCATCACGGCCGCTTCGGTGATGCCGAGGCCGGCGCCGCCGTACTCGGCCGGCATCGCAATGCCCAGCCAGCCGGCATCCACCATCGAGCGGAAGAAATCCTCGGGGAATACGCCTTCCCGGTCCTTTTCCAGCCAGTAGTCCTCCGTGAACTGGCTGCAGTGCTTCAGGACGGCTTCGCGGATGTTCTGCTGATCGGCGGTGAGTTCGAGGTCCATGATTTACAACCAGAAACTACAGGATTGAACCACCACGGCCCATGAGGCAGGCGGGACAGAATGGACGGATATTAGCTCAACAGTCTGGAATCCGTACGCCAAGGCAGGGAGAATCGTCGCGCTCCCACCCCAATGAGGATTCGCGCATGCCCAGCCCCGCCAAGGGCACCGGCCCGCTGGCCGGCGTAACCGTGATCGACCTGACCGCCATGGTCATGGGTCCGTACTGCACGCAGCTCATGGCCGACATGGGCGCGAACGTGATCAAGGTCGAACCGCCCGAAGGCGACAACACGCGCAACATCTCCGTCGGCCCCGTTCCGGGCATGGCCGGCGTGTTCGTGAACGTGAATCGCGGCAAGCGCAGCATCGTGCTGGATCTGCGATCGGATGAAGGCAAGGCCACGCTGCGTGCGCTCATTGCGAAGGCGGACGTGTTCGTTCATTCGATGCGCGCCAAGGCGATCGCGAAGCTGGGCTTCAGCTACCCGGATGTCGCGGCGATCAATCCCGGCATCGTCTACACGAACTGCTATGGCTACGGCCGCCGCGGTCCCGACAGGGATCTCACCGCGTACGACGATACGATCCAGGCCGAGTGCGGCCTGCCCGCCGTGCAGCAGATGCTGACGGGCGAAGCGAGCTTCGTCGGCACCATCGTGGCCGACAAGGTCGCGGGCATGACGGCTCTCTATGCAACCACCATGGCGCTGTTCCATCGCGCGCGTACCGGTGAAGGCCAGGAAGTGGAAGTCGGCATGTTCGAAACCATGGCGGCCTTCATGCTGGTCGAACACGCCAACGGCGCGATGTTCAGTCCGCCGCTCGGCCCGGCGATCTATCCGCGCACCGTGGCGCCCAACCGCAAGCCGTATCGCACGAAGGACAGTTACGTCGCGGCGCTGGTCTACAACGACAAGCAATGGTCGGCGTTCATGGCGGCAGTGAAACCGCGGTGGGCGAGCGATGCGTTTGCGACGCTGAAGCAGCGTGCGCAGCAGATCGACACCGTGTATTCGCTGCTTGCGGAAACTTTTGCCGAACGCACGACGCAGGAATGGCTCGATCTGCTGCGCTCGCTCGACATTCCGGCCGCGCCGCTGCGCACGCCGGAGGAGCTGTTCGACAATCCGCATCTCAATGCGGTGGGATTGTTCGAGACGGTGGCGACGAAGCACGGACCGGTGCGATTCCCCGGCGTGCCGACGTGGTTCTCGCGTACGCCGGGGCACGTTGCCGGTCCGGCGCCGGAGCTTGGCGAGAACACGCAGGAAATACTGGAAGAATTCGCTCTTCCTGCAGGTCAGGGTCTGTAGGTCAGGCTTGTAGGTCAGGCTTTAGCCTGACTCCTTTAAAAAAGGCCGGCTGAAGCCGGCCCCACACAAGAGACACGAAAGGGGGATGACGATGGCGGGCAACAAGGCGGCCACCGAGTGGCGCAACTTCTGGTTTCTGCCCGTGGCGGCGGCGCTCGGTTATTCGATCGGCGTGCTGCACACGTATTCGCTCGGCCCCTTCATGCAACCGCTGCAGGAAGCGTTCGGCTGGAGCCGCGGACAGATTTCCTTGGGGATCACCATCGCCGGCGTCGGCACGGCGCTCTTCGGCGTGCCGGTCGGCATGCTGATCGATCGACTCGGGCCGCGCATCGTCGGTCTCATCGGCGCCATCACCATGTCGGCCTCGGTCGCGCTTCTCGGCACGGCGACCGGCGACAAGGCGAACTGGGCGCTGCTGTGGTGCGTGGTTGCGCTCGGATCGGTCTGTGTTCACGCCACGGTGTGGACCGCCGCCGTCGCAACGCGCTTCGAGGCTTCGCGCGGGCTCGCCTTCGCGGTCACGCTCTCGGGCGCTTCGATCGGTGCAACCGCTTTTCCGCTGCTCGCCACCTGGCTGATCGGCAGCTTTGGCTGGCGCACCGCCTTCGCGGCGCTGCCGGCGATCTGGGTGGCGATCGTTCTGCCGCTGCTGCTGATTTTCTTCCGGGGCGCCAATGACGGCACGCGTCAGCAGCGCGCCGCGGCAACGCTGGCAGTCAACACTCTGCCGGGCGTGACGTTTGCGGAAGGACTGCGTTCGCCCGCGTACTACAAGCTGCTGCTGGCCGGCGGCTTCTTCGCGTTCACGGCCATCGGTATCACCGTGCATTTCGTGCCGATCCTGACCGACGCCGGCGCAGAGCGCATGACTGCCGCCAGCATCGCCGGACTCATCGGCATCTTTTCCATCGTGGGCCGGCTGGGCACCGGCTTCCTGCTGGACCGGTTTCCGGGCCATGTCGTCGGCGCCGGCTGTTTCGTGCTGCCGATCATTGCGGCCGCGCTGCTGTTGTTCGATGGCGCGAATCCGATGAGCCAGTCCGCTGCCGCCGCGATCTTCGGTCTGACGGTGGGCGCCGAGATCGATGTGATCGCCTATCTCGCCACCCGCCAGTTCGGACTCAAGAGCTTCGGCAGCCTGTTCGGCGGGATCGTGACGGCGCTGGCGCTCGGCGTGGCGTTCGGTCCGCTCGTTGCCGGACAGACGTTCGATCGCTACGGCAGCTATGGCTCCTTCCTGGTGCTGAACATGATCCTGATGGCGATCAGCAGCGTCGCTCTTGCGACGCTCGGCAGGGGACGGTTCGGTGCTCGGGAACCCGCGTCCCAGGCATGATCGCTCTTGCTGTGGGGCCGGCTTCAGCCGGCCTTCTGAAGATGTCAGCTGTGGGGCCGGCTTCAGCCGGCCATCCGAAGATGTCAGGCTGAAGCCTGACCTACAGAAGAAAGCAGATCGCAGATCAACTCAGCGCTGCGCTCCACCCGGCGCCGGCGTGCGATGACCGAGGCTGCGTGAAACGAGCGTGGCCTCGTCGCGCACCATCCGCAGCAGGTCCGCTGCGCGATCCTTGAACCGCGAACTCGGCGCCGCGACGATCAGTGCGCCGATCGCCTCCCCTGCTGCATCGCGAATCACCGCCGCCGTGCCCGCAACGCCGTCCGCTGCCTGATCGACCGTCTGTGCCGCGCCGCCCTCGCGTGCTGCCGCAACCAGCTCCGTGATCCGTTGCTTGCCGACTTCGGTGCTGCTCGTGAGCTGCGTCGGTTCGAGCCGGTCGAAGTAGCCGGCGAGATCCGCATCCGGCATCGCAGCCAGCAGCACCCGCCCGCCGGACGTACAGTACAGCGGGCGGCGATCTCCCACCGAAACCGCAAAGCGCACGGTGTTGCGGCTTTCGATGACATCGACATACGTCATCGTGTCGCCGCTGCCGTCGCGCACGGCAAACAGGACGGTTTCACCCGAACGCTCCGCGAGCCGCCGCATGCCTTCGCGCACCAGATCCGACGAATGCAGACGCCGCCGCGCTTCCAGCAAGGCGCTGCCGAGACCGAAGGCGCTCGGCCCGAGGCGATAGGTCCCCTCCGAAACGATGACGAAGTCCGCCTCGGCCAGACCGCGCAGCAAGGCGGCGATGCTGCTCTTGGGCGCATTCAGTGCACGGCTGATCTGCGCCAGGCCCATCGGCCCCGGACTCGCGCACAGCGCCTCGAGGATCTGGATGACCCGCGTGACCGACTGCGGCGAGTTGAAACGGCGATCCTCGGTGAGCATCGCGAAATTAGACACCAGAGAGGCAGGCGACAAAAGAGCTCAATGGCCCAGCTCGCGCTTCACGACCGGCATCACGCGCGTGGCAAACAGTCCCAGCGATTCCGGCGTGGCGCGATCGTGGAAAAAGAACGAGAAGTGCGTGATCCCGCGGGCGACCTTCCCCAGGATGTGCTCGATCAGCCGCTCGGGCGTTCCGAGGTAGCCGCCCGCCTCCAGGCCCCAGCCCTCGAAGCCGTAGCGCTTCCTTGCGAACTCGAGCGTGGCGGGCAGCGTCGCTTCGGACTCGGCGATGACGAGCACCGCCTCCTCGCTGATGCGCAGCGTCGCCGGATCGCGGCCGATCCTGTCGCACTCGCGCCGCAGCACGTCGAACTTCTGCTGGAACTCCGCCAGCGAATACGTCGGGCAGTTCCACATGTCGGCGTGGCGCGCCACCAGCGGCAGCGTGAATTTCTCGCCGCCGCCGCCGATGGTGATGCGCGGATAGGGACGCTGCACCGGCCGCAGCGGGCTCGGCGCATCCTTCAGGGTGTAGTACCGGCCCTCGAAGCTCGAGCGTGTCTGCGTGAACATCAGCTTGAGGACCTGCAGCGCTTCTTCGAACTGTTCGGCGCGCTCGCGAAACGATGCGTAGTGCATGCCGTACTCCTCGAACTCGCGCGGATACGAACCCGAGCCGATGCCGAGATCGAGACGGCCGTTGCTGATCACATCGAGCGAGATCGCCATGTGTGCGAGCAACGCGGGATGCCGGAAGGGATTGCAGAGCACGAGATGGCCGAGCCGGATTTTCTGCGTGACCGCGGCGAGCGCGGACACGATCGTCCACGCTTCGAACGCCGGCACGTCGGGCAGGCCCGGCGTATAGAAATGATCGTAGAAGGACACGCAGTCGTAGCCGAGCCGATCGGCCGTCTGCACGCGATGACGTATCTCGTCGAACGAGAATTTGAGTTGCGGAAGATAGACGCCGAACTCGATCGGCGGGCGGGCGGTTGCGGTCATGACGTCCTCGGATCGCGTTCGCCGTATTGAACGCCCGGGAATGCGTCTGTGACTGCAATCGATCTTGATTCAGGACGACACCGGGCCGGACAGGCCGGACTGGCGAAGATCCATCGCGACGTGCGCGCGTGCCAGAGCCATGAAGGTACGTCGGACATTCAGCGCATGGTGATTGCGCGGTTACTCTGAGCTTCTTCCTGTGGGGCCGGCTTCAGCCGGCCTCTGAGGAGTCAGGCTAAAGCCTGACCTACAGCCTGACCTACAGCCTGACCTACAGCGCGCCGAACTTCGGCTTGCGCTTTTCCTGCAGCGCCTTGACGCCTTCGCGGTGATCGGCCGTGCGCGCCGACACGGCTTCATACGCGACGCCGGCATCCATCACTGCCGTGGCGATGCGCTTCAGTTCCATGTTCGTGAGGATCTTGGTCCAGCGAATGGCCTGGGTGGCGCCCTGCAGCAGTCGATCGCAGAAGGCGTCGACCGTCGCATCGAGTTCGGCCGCCGGCACGCAGCGATTCACGAGGCCGATCTCTTCGGCTTTCTTCGCCGTCACCAGTTCACCGGTCAGCAGGAATTCCTTGGCGCGACCGAGCCCGATGCGCTGCGCCCAGATCACGGCGCCGCCATCGCCAGCCACCAGTCCCAGCGCGACGTGCGGATCGCCGATCTTCGCGTGCTCCGCGGCAAAGATCACATCCGAAAACAGCGCGAGCGTTGCGCCCAGTCCGACGGCGTGTCCGTTCAGGCGGCACACCAGCGGCTTGTCCAGATCGAGCATCGCGAACACGATGCGCTTGGCGACCCGCACTTCGTGATCGAACAGATGCGGGTTCGCGGCGTTGTGTGCGAGATGATCGAGATCGCCGCCGGCGGAAAATGCGCGGCCGGCGCCCGTCAGCACGATCACGTCGGAATGAGGATCGGTCGCGGCATACACGAATACATCCGCCAGTTCCTCGTGCAACTGCAGATTCACGGCATTCATCGCGTCGGGGCGATTGAGCGTGATCGTGAGCTGCCTGCCCTTGCGGGTCAGAAGAATGGTTTCGTAGCTGCGAACGGGTTCGGCGGTCATGGGCGGGAATCCGGGGACGAAAAGGGCAGTCCGAAGACTGCCCTGATTTGTTGGTGCCGCTTGTCTGACTCGAACAGACGACCTACCGCTTACAAGGCGGTTGCTCTACCAACTGAGCTAAAGCGGCAAGTGTCGATGCACCGGCGGGGGCGATTGTAGCCGCTGCCCGAAGCTGAATCACGCCTCGATCCTCAGCCATTCCCCGAACCGGCGGGGCAGGCCCGCAGTTCCAGGCGGGTGATCTTGCCGGGGTCTGTCTGGAAAATGCTGGTATCGATCGCCTGCCCGGGCTCCTGCAGATCGGCATCGATCCAGTAGACCGAACCCGCCCGCTTGCGATCGTCGATGCGCGGCTCCAGGCCCAGGACGCGAATCTCCTCCGCCCGGCGCTGCGCACGCTGGTAATCGGAAAACACGCCGAGCGACAGCACGCTCGCAGGCTCGCTGCCGGGCATCAGGTACACATCGGTCACGCCGCTGTCGAGCAGCGACTTGAGCGCCGCCTCCGCCGCTTCGCGCGATTCGAAGTTCTGCACGCTGACCCAGTAGCCGATCCACAGTTCGCCCTGTTCGAGACGCTGGCGCGATTCGAAGCCCGCCGTCTTGAGCGCCGCCTGTGCATGTGCGGCATCGGCCAGATCCTGGAAGGGACCGACGCTGGTGCAGGCGAGTCGATCGGCCACGGCCGTGCGCTCGGGCGTCGGCGCGCTCGCGCCGAGCGGCGCAACGCGCGGCGGCTGCACGGGTTTGACGACCGCGGGTTCGAGCGAATCGGCCGCCTCCTGCGCGAGCACGATGCGCGGCGGCGGCGTCACGTTCGCCGGTGGCCTGCGATCGAGATCGCTCACGCGCACATCGATCAGCTGCGACCAGCTGAGGAAGAGCGCATTCGCGAGAATCATGACGAGACAGAAAGTACGCATGACGGATCAGTGAGATTCAGCGCGCCTTGCCGCCGCTGCCCCAGTACGCAGCGATGTCGGCGATCTCGGCGGGCGTCAGTTCCAGCTTGTTCTTGTGTTTCACTTTGCCGGCGACGATGTCGCGGATCAGGCTTTCGAGCGACGCGGCGCTCTCGCCTTCCCAGTCGTCCGCCTCATGACACTGCACGCACTTCGCATTGGCCGCCGCCTTGCCGGCCGCCACGTCGGCGCCAGCGGCGGTGCCGAGCCACAGCATGCTCGCCGCCATGGTCACCATCCTGCGAACTGTTCCTGGCATGCCGGTTCCTCCTGCGCGGTCGCGATGATACACGACGCTCCGCACGCGCCTTTCGGGTTCTTCTGTAGGTCAGGCTTCAGCCCAATGGCACTGACTTAAGCGATCGGCCCATTCCTTTCACTCTCCAATCTTCTCCGTAGCTGCATTCAACACGCCACCACCGTAGTGAGTGGTGTGCCCGAGGGGCTTTGCTGGACCGTCGCGCGCAGGGATGCGCGCGCCGGAGCCTACATGGATGTATTCACGGCGTTCCAGCAAAGCCCCTCGGGCACGCCGCTCACGGCATCGTGAGCCACCGATCAGAGAAGACCCCCTCCCTGCCCTCCCCCGCTGCGCGGAGGAGGGGAAGAACAAAGCAGACTGTTTTCAGGCCGGCTCAAGCCGGCCCCACAGGCAGAGCCCCTGCAACACCAGATCCGGCACGGACTCGAATGGCGCGCGGATCAGACGTTCGATAGCGGACGCGGCGCCTCCGGTGAGCAGCAGCGCCGGCTGCACGCCGTGCTCCCGACTCATTGCATCGACCGACCGGTCCACCAGCGCAGCCAGTGCATGAGCCGCTCCCTGGTAGATGGCGCCCTGGGTGTTGTCGGCAAACAGCGCATCGCTGCGCGAGCCCTGCTCCGCGCGCCGTGCGATGTCGCTGGTGTTGCGCAGCAGGCTGCTCACCATGAGATCCGGACCCGGCACGATCAGTCCGCCCAGATGCTGTCCCGACGCATCGACGCCGTCGATGGTCATGGCCGTGCCGACGCCCACGATGCACGTGAGCTGCCTACTACGCTGGTAGGCCGCGATCACGCCGAGCCAGCGATCGACGCCGAGATTTCCCGGCACCGGATAGGCATTGCGCACACCGCAGGCCGCTGCAGTGGACGCCACGAACTCGGGTTGGATCTGCCAGCGTTCGTGAATGCCCGCACGCAGCAGTTCGCCGATGCGCTGCCCGCCGACGTTGGAAATCAGCACGCGCGCAGGCCGCGGCGATCTGTCCAGCACGATGCGCGCGAACGCGCCCGCATCCCAGTCGGCATGCGCTGCCGCATATTGCTCGCCGAGTCCGCGCTCATCGGCGACGGCCCACTTGATGCGCGTATTGCCGATGTCGAACAAGAGGATCATCGCGGCACCGCGCGCAGGCTGACTTCACCGGAGACGAAACGCCGCAGTTCGCCGTTCACGTCGAGCAGCAGCGCACCATCGACTTCGACGCCGCTGGCGATGCCGGCGATGGTCTCGGCGCCATTGATCACCTTCACCGACGCATGCGCCAGCGTATCGAGCCGCCGCCACTCATCGAGGAAGGGCTCGAACCCCTGCGCCGCGAACACCTGCAGCATGCCGATCACTTCATCTGCAATGGCGCCCGCCAGCGCGCTGCGCGTCGGTGTGCGCTCGCCGAGAATTTCGTGAACGTCAGCGATGAGCGCAGCCTGCTGTTCCGCGAGCGCGAGTCGCACCGATGCCGGCATGCGCATGTTCAATCCCATGCCGATGACCACGGTCGCGGGACCACCGGTTTCGCCGCGCATTTCGATGAGGATTCCGCCCAGCTTGCGGTTCTTCCAGATCAGGTCGTTCGGCCACTTGAGGCCGACGTCTGCCGCGCCGAAACGACGCAGTGCGCGCACGACGGCAACGCCCACGGCCAGACTCAGCGCCGAGAACGTCGGCGGCGCTTCCTGAAACTGCCAGCCCAGCGACATGGAAATTCCGCATCCGAACGGCGACATCCACGTCCGGCCGCGACGTCCGCGCCCGGCGCTCTGGATCTCGGCGATGCAGACGTGCGCGCGGCCCGGCGCCAGCGTCACCTCGTTGTAGACATGCCGGTTCGTCGAATCGACCGTCAGCATCACTTCGACGTCATCGAGCAGGCTGCGATTCTCCGCAGCAACGGACTCGAAGATCGCTGCGCGATTCAGCAGATCGACCGGCCGCGGCAGCCTGTAACCCTGCCTCGACACCGATTCGATTTCGATGCCGAGGTCCTGCAGCGTGTGAATCAGCTTCCACACCCCGCCGCGCGAGACGCGCAGCCGCTTGGCGAGTTTCTCGCCCGAGCGGAATTCGCCATCGGCCAGCAGCGAGAGCAGACGAAGTCGGCGCGTGAGTGCCTGGGAACGGCGCGGTAAGAGCATCGCTATTTCAACGGGGACGGAACAGCCAGAGTCTGCGGACGCGGTTCTCCGAACCCTGCAGCATGCGCTCGATGTTCGCGCGGTGCGTGTAGCAGACGAACAGCAGCATCGCGCAGCCGAACGTCAGCAGGGCGATCGGCGGCGACGCGGTCGATACCAGCAGATAGACAGGAAACGCAGCCACCGCCAGCATCGTGGCGAGGCCGACGAATCCCGTGATCATCACGGTCAGCAGCCAGACCAGCAGCACCGGAATCAGCGCTACCGGATACAGGCCGGTCAGGACCCCCAGCAGCGTGGCTGCGCCCTTGCCGCCACGGAATCCGTACCACACGGGATAGACATGGCCGATGACGACGGCGGACGCGCAGGCCACCGCGAGCCAGTCCCGACCGATGGCGGGATCGAGATCGACGAATGGAATCGCCAGGGTCGGCAGCACTGCGGCCGCCAGCCAGCCCTTGCCGATGTCGATCACCATCACCCAGAACGCGAATCCATAGCCCTGCGTGCGCAAGGCATTCGTGCCGCCCGCATTGCCGCTGCCCAGCGTGCGGATGTCGACGCCGCCGCGCAGTTGCCCGACGATCAGGCTGCCGATGAGCGCGCCGAGCAGGTAGGCGATGAGGGTTTTGATGCCGAGTTCGAGCATTGGAGGAGGATAAGTGACGAAAGTGACGAAAGTCACGAAGGTGACGCGGATGAGAGGCTCGAGGTTCTTGCCCTCATCACATTCGTGACTTTCGTCACTTCCTCTCAGGCAGATGCACTTCCGCAATCATGCAGCGGACGCTGCCGCCGCCGAGTCGTTCGATGGTGGGGATGTCGGCGCTCACGATCCGCTCGCCGCGCGCGGTCAGCGCCGCGAGCTGTGAAGCATCGAGCGAATTGCGCGCGCACTCCGACATGGCGATCACGGGCGACCCCAAGCGCGTGCGCAGTTCGAGCATGTTGCCGGCGAAGTTCTGCATCTGGGCCATGCTCAGATCGACGATGACCCGGCCGCTCGATTCCAGCAATCGGATCACGGCCTCACGGCGTGAAGGCTCGATGCAGGCGCTGCAGACGGCGGCGAAATGCTCGCCGACCGACATCAGGACATTGGTGTGATAGATCGGCGCGCCGCCTGCATCGAAGGCATCGAACGCGACGATCTCGTAATCGAGCCGTTGCGCGAACTCGCCGAGTACGTCCATGTCGGTACGCGGGGAAAGACAGGCATAGGCGATGCGATGGCGGCGATCGAGGACGAGACTGCCGGTGCCTTCGAGAAACTTTTCCTCCGCTTCGCGGTGCGTGAGATCGATCGTGCGGCTGACGTGAAAGCCATGTTCGCGATCGAGCGTCTCGATGATGTCGAGCCGGCGTTCCAGCCGGCGGTTCGGCGCCAGCATCGGATACAGCACGACGGTGCCGTCGGCGTGGAAGCTCACCCAGTTGTTGGGAAAGAGGGCATCCGGGGTGTGCGGCTCGGACGTGTCGTCGACGACGTGCACGACGACGCCCGCGAGCCGCAAGCGCTCGGCCAGCGTGTCGAATTCGCGCAGCGCTGCGGCCTGGGCCGCATCCACCGGCTCGCCGTCGTTGAGCTGCTGGAAACGGTTCGACGCGGCGGTCTGCACGTTTCCCGCAAAGCGCACGGGCCGGATCATCAGGATGTGCGAGGCGGTCTGGGCTTCGTTCATGGCGGGGAGGATGTTGGATTCTTGGAGAGCGTCAACCATTAGCGGCAATTCCCTGCTTGCCTGCCTGCGACGACGCTCCTAGACTCGATACCAGACATTCGTCTGGTAATTCGATCCATGCCCCCACTCAGCTCCAGGCAATTGGAAGTATTGGCTTTTATCGAGCAGTTCATGGCTGCTCACGGGATGCCGCCCACTCGCGGAGAGATCGCCGCCGGACTCGGACTGAAAAACCGGCAAGGCATCGACCAGCATCTGCGGGCACTGGCGGGCAAAGGCGCTCTCGAACTCGCCCCGGGGATTTCCCGCGGCATCCGGCTGCCGGGCGTTTCGAGCGGGATCAGAATGAAAACGGCCGACACCGGCAACGGCCTGCCGCTGCTCGGTCGCATCGCGGCAGGCTCGCCCATCCTCGCGCTGGGCAACGTCGAAGATCGCATCGCGATCGACCCCGCCCTATTCCGTCCGCGCGCCCACTTTCTGCTGCGCGTGCGCGGCGACAGCATGAAGGACGCCGACATCCTCGATCGCGATCTGCTCGCCGTGCATCGGACCTCGCAGATCAGCGATGGACAGATCGTCGTTGCCCGCATCGGCGATGAAGCGACGGTGAAGTACTACCGGCGCCAGGGTGATCGCGTGCGGCTCGAACCCGCCAATGCGGCGTACAAGCCGATCGAGATCGACCTGCAGCGACAGGAACTCACGATCGAAGGACTGGCCGTGGGCGTCATCCGCACGGGACTTGCGCATTCGCAATGAACCGTCATGGATCGCGCAGCAACGCTCGAACGGCTCACGCGGCTGTGCAATCTCAATCGCGAAGGCGTCGCGCCGCCCGCGATCGAAGCCACAGGATTTGCTGAACTCGATGCCGCGCTGCCGCACGGCGGCTGGCAGAGCGGCACCCTCGTCGAACTGATGCCGGCACAGACCGGCATCGGCGAACTGAGCCTGCTGATGCCGGCGCTGGCGCGAATCACGCAGGGCGAACGTCGCGTCGCGATGATTTCGCCTCCCTACATTCCCTTTGCGCCTGCGTTGAACAATCACGGCGTACGGCTCGAACATCTGCTGATCATTCGCGCAGAGAAAAATGTCGACGTGCTCTGGGCGATCGAACAGACGTTGCGCTGCCAGTCTTTCGGCGCCGTGCTCGGCTGGCCGGAGGCGATCCGTGATCGCGACGTGCGGCGATTGCAACTTGCCGCCGAGGCGGGTCGCAGCACGGGATTTCTCTATCGTGCGCCGCAGGCCGCACGCGAGGCCTCGCCAGCGGCGATACGCCTGCGGTTGCAGGCAAGCGGCCCTGGACTATCGATCGAAATCCTGAAATGCCGCGGCGGTCGCACCGGACATTCAGTAGCGGTGAACGTCACCTCCCGGCAGATCACCGCCCGCTCCTGCCAGCGGCCGGCCGCCAGCAGCCAGTAGGCTTTCCCCCATGCTCTGGCTTTGCATTTCCCTGCCCGGATTGCCGCTGGAGGCTTTGCAGCCTGAAAAAACCGGCGTGCCCACCGTCGTGACCGCCTGCGAAGGCAGCACGCGCTGGATCATCGACTGCAATGAAGCCGCCGAACGTGCACACCTGAAGGCGCCGATGAATTACACCGTGGCCCTGGCCGTGCAACCGCAACTGACGATGCTGAATCGCAGGATCCGCGCCGAACGGGCGGCGCTCGAACGGCTGGCCGGCTGGGCCTATCAGTTCAGCGGCACCGTCATCCTGGGAGACATTCCTGTCGAGCTGCGTCTGGCACGAACCGCCTGTCTCTGGCTCGAAATCGAGGCCAGCCTCACGCTGTTCGGCGGATTCCGCAATTTCATCGAACGGCTGGAATGCGAACTCAAGCAACTCGACTACAGCTATCGGCTCGGCATCGGACCGACGCTCGAAGGCGCCGCGCTGCTGGCGCGTGCCGGCATCCGCATGGCGGTGACCTCGCCGCATGCGCTGTTCGCGCGCATTCGCAATCTGCCGCTGGGCGAACTGACATTGCCGCCGCAGATCGCCGATCAACTGCACACCGCGGGCGTCCGCACGCTGGGTCTGTTGCTCGAACTGCCGCGCGAGTCCATTGCCAAACGCTTCGGCCCTGACATCAGCGACTTTCTCGATCGCCTCATGGGCGTTGCGGCCGATCCGCGCGTCGCCTTCCGGCTGCCCGAGAAATATGCGGCGCATTTCGAATTCGAGTTCGAAGTCCGCAACACTGAAGCGCTGCTGTTTCCGCTGCAGCGCATGCTGCAGGAGTTCGCCGGCTATCTGCGCGCACGCGACACGGGCGCGCAATGTTTCAGCATCGTCTTCGGCCATCGATCCGCGCCCGCCACCTGCGTGCGTATCGGCGCTTCGACGCCGGAGCGCAACGCCGGACGATTCCTGGCGCTGGTCCGCGAACGCATGCAGCACGTGACACTGCCCGAGCCGACGATCGGATTGAGCGTGCTCGCCGACGAATTCGCCTCACCCACGGCGCTGCAGAACGATCTGCTGAATCGGTCGCTGCAGCAGACCGAAGATCTCGCCCACACGCTCGACCGCATCTCGATGCGGGTCGGCGAAAATAACGTGCATTACGTGCGATCTGCCGCGGATCATCGTCCCGAAAAAAGCTGGACCACTGAGGAAGCCGCGGAGAAGTTTCCGCAGGTGCACTTCCCGGATCGTCCGCTGTGGCTGCTGCCGGAACCGCGTGCCCTGGGCTCTGCGACGTTGCCCGGCCCGGCGTCCCGAGCCGAGCGCATCGAATCGGGCTGGTGGGACAACGATGAGGACGTGCAGCGCGATTACTACGTCGTCCGCATGAGCCAGGGGCCGGATCTGTGGGTGTTCCAGGATCTGCGTACTGCCGACTGGTATCTGCACGGGTTCTGGTCATGAACGCGGCTGCGGGGTACGCCGAACTGCACTGCCTCAGCAACTTCACGTTCCTGCGCGGCGCCTCGCATCCGCAGGAACTGGTGCTGCAGGCCGAAGCGCTCGGCTACGAAGCGCTGGCGATCACCGATGAATGTTCGATGGCGGGTGTCGTGCGCGCCCATGAGGCGGCAAGAAAGGCGAAATGCCGCCTCAAACTCATCGTCGGCTCCGAGTTTCACACCAGCGACGGAATGCACCTGGTTCTGCTCGCCCCCACGCAGATCGCCTACGCGCAGATCTGCGCTCTCATTACGCTGGCCAGAGAGAAGTCACCGAAGGGTCGCTACCAGCTTCATCGCTCGCAGCTCGAAGCGAATCTGACTGAATGCCTGGTGCTGTGGATACCGCCGCCGGAACCGCTGATTTCCCAGGCGGGCTGGCTGCGCAACAGATTCCCCGACCGCTGCTGGATCGCCGTCGAACTGCATCGCGGGGCCGATGATGAATCGCGTCTCGCAGCGTTGCGGCAACTGTCCGCGAGCAGCGGCGTTCCGCTGGTCGCCGCCGGCGATGTGCACATGCATGTACGCGAACGCCGCGCGTTGCAGGACACCGTCACGGCCATTCGTCATGGCTGCACCATCGAACAGGCAGGTCATCGGCTGCTGCCCAATGGCGAACGTCACCTGCGCACGCGAAATGAATTGCAGTCTCTGTATCCCGCAGCACTGCTGGCCGAGACCGTTCGCATTGCCGGGCTATGCCGGTTCTCGCTGGGCTCACTGAAATATCACTATCCCCATGAACTGGTACCGCAGGGCCTGACCGCAACGGAGCATCTGCGGCAGCTCACGGAGGAAGGATTGAAGTATCGATGGCCGAATGGATTGCCTGAAAAGGTCCGGCCCACGGTGGAAAAAGAACTCGGCCTGATCGCCGAGATGGGCTACGAGCATTTCTTCCTCACCGTGCATGAACTGGTGAACTACGCACGCTCGGCAGACATTCTCTGTCAGGGCCGGGGATCGGCCGCCAACTCCATCGTCTGTTATGCGTTGCGCATCACCGAGGTGAATCCTGAACTGATCGACACCCTGTTCGAGCGCTTCATCAGCAAGGAACGCAACGAACCGCCGGACATCGACGTGGATTTCGAACACGAACGGCGCGAGGAAGTCATCCAGCACGTCTATGAGAAATACGGCAGGGAACGCGCTGCCATCGCCGCTACCGTCATCACTTACCGTGTCCGCAGCGCCATCCGCGATGTCGGCAAGGCGTTGGGCATCGATGCCGACATCGTCGATCGACTGGCGAAGTCGCATGCCTGGTGGGACACCTGGGAAAGCTTCTTCGCCAGCCTGCAGAAACAGGGACTGCACCTGGAAGCGGGCGTGGGTCGCCGCCTCCATGCGTTGATCCAGGATCTGCGCGGATTTCCGCGCCATCTTTCCCAGCACGTCGGCGGCTTCGTGATCGCCGAGGAATCCATCAGCCGGCTCGTTCCCATCGAAAACGCGGCGATGCCGGATCGCACCATCATTCAATGGGACAAGAACGATCTGGAAACGCTGGGCCTGCTCAAGGTCGACGTACTCGCGCTCGGCATGCTGACGGCCATTCGTCGCAGCTTCGATCTGCTCAAGCGCGCCGGCACCGGCCCGACGAGCATGAGCGAGATTCCGCGCGAGGACTCGGCAACCTACGACATGATCTGTCGTGCCGACACCATCGGCGTATTCCAGATCGAATCGCGGGCGCAGATGAGCATGCTGCCGCGCTTGCAGCCGCGAAATTACTACGACCTGGTGATCGAGATCGCCATCGTGCGACCCGGTCCGATCAAGGGCGGCATGGTGCATCCGTATCTGAAACGACGCGGCATGCGGGCAGAAGACATTCCTTATGCGAAGGAAGCTCTCCGGCCCATCCTGCAAAAGACCCGGGGCGTGCCTATCTTCCAGGAACAGGTCATGCAGATTGCCATTACCGCCGCCGGCTTCAAGCCGGGCGAGGCGGATGAACTGCGGCGTGCCATGGGTTCCTGGGAACACAGCGGCACCATGAATACGTATCAGCAGAAGCTCATGGAGGGCATGGCGGCAAATGGATATGCCAGGGAATTCGCGGAAGCCATCTACCAGCAGATCGAAGGCTTCGGCGAATACGGCTTCCCGGAATCGCACTCCGCTTCCTTCGCCCTGCTGACTTACATCTCGAGCTGGCTCAAATGCCATCGTCCCGCCGCCTTCTTTGCCGGGCTCATCAACAGCCAGCCCATGGGGTTCTATCAGCCTGCGCAGTTGCTCGAACAGGCGAAGCGTCAGGGACTCGGGATTCTGCCGATCGACGTGAACGTCAGCGAATGGGATTGCACGCTGGAGCCCGATGCGCAGGGCAAGCACGGCATTCGACTGGGGTTCAGACTGGTGCGTGGACTGCGCGAGCCGGAAGGCGAGAAGATCGTCGCTGCACGTGGAGACAGGCCGTTTTTCTCAGTCAAGAACGTGGCCGACCGGACGGCACTCGCCAAACGCGCCATGCGTGCGCTGGCGCTCGGCGGCGTTTTCCGCAGCATTACCGATCACCGCAATATCGCGTTCTGGAATGCGCTGGGAGTCGAACACCTCCCAGGCATGCTCGACCAGGTCGCGGCGACCGACCGGCAGATCACCCTGCCGGCGCCGAGCGAAGCCGAAGAGATCCTGCGCGACTACCGGCAACTGGGATTCAGCACGGGCAGGCATCCGCTGGCGTTGCTGCGATCCCGCCTGCTCCATCGCGGCATCGTGCGTCGACGCGATCTGGAATCGCTGAGCAGCGGCAGCAAGGTCAGCGTCAGCGGCCTGGTCACTCATCTGCAGCACCCGCAGACCGCCAAGGGCGTCATCTTTGCCTCGCTCGAGGACGAGACCGGCATCAACAACATCATTTTCTGGCCGGGCGTGTTCGAGGAGTTCCGCCAC
This sequence comes from Povalibacter sp., assembly GCF_036735925.1. Taxonomy (NCBI): domain Bacteria; kingdom Pseudomonadati; phylum Pseudomonadota; class Gammaproteobacteria; order Steroidobacterales; family Steroidobacteraceae; genus Povalibacter; species Povalibacter sp. The sequence continues at coordinate 5,498 of NZ_DAINNK010000006.1, read as the reverse complement.
GAAATCCTGCAATCCAACCTGATGGCGGTGGAAGGCGAACTGCAGAACCAGGACGGCGTCGTTCACGTCGTCGCAGAGCGCGTCGAGGATCTGACGCCGTGGGTACGATCGCTGCCGAGGAATTCGCGGGACTTTCAGTAGCGCGTGAGCAGCCATAGCGGCTTCGTCGCCGGCCCGCACGTCCTCCATCTGCAATACTCATTGCGGCAATTCCTTAGGGACCGAGGGACCTCACCGGGTGGGTGCAGCAAGCCGCGCCGGGTAGTCTTCCTGCGTGTGATGAGGAGGATGGCGATGACCGACGCGAGCGTATCCCGCGAACCTTGGCATACGCTCGATGCGAATGCGGTCGTTGAACGGCTGAAGTCGGACACCGAGCACGGACTGTCTGCCGCCGAGGCCGCTGCCCGACTGCAGCAATATGGTTCGAACCGCCTGCCGCGCGCGCGACGTCGGCCGGCGTGGCTGCGACTGCTGCTGCAATTCCACAACGTGCTGATCTACATCATGCTGCTGGCGGCGATCATCACGGCGCTGCTGCAGCACTGGATCGACACCGGTGTGCTGCTCGTCGCAGTCGTGGTGAATGCCATCGTCGGTTTCATCCAGGAAGGCAAGGCCGAAAGCGCGCTCGATTCCATTCGCGGGATGCTGGCAAGTCAGGCGACGGTGCGTCGCGACGGCGAACAGCGCAGCGTCCCCGGCGACGATCTGGTTCCCGGCGACATCGTGCTGCTCGCCTCGGGTGATCGCGTGCCCGCCGACCTGCGGGTCGTATCGGCGAAGAACGCACGCGTCGACGAGGCGCTGCTCACGGGCGAATCCGTCGCCGTGGAAAAGAATGTCGAAACGGTTGCCGTCGACACGTCGCTCGGCGACCGACGCTGCATGCTTTATTCCGGATCGCTCGTGACGACCGGACAGGCTGTCGGCGTGGTCATCGGCACGGGTGTCGACACGGAACTGGGCCGCATCAGTTCGATGTTGCGCGATGTGAAGCCGGTGACCACGCCGCTGGTACGACAGATGGCCGACTTCAGCCGCTGGCTGGCCGTCGCCATCATCGGCATTGCGGCGCTGACGTTTCTGCTCGGTACGTGGTGGCGCGGGCACTCGCCGGCGGACATGTTCACGATGGTCGTGGCACTGGTCGCTTCCGCCATTCCGGAAGGATTGCCGGCGATTCTCACCGTGACCCTGGCGCTGGGAGTACAGCGCATGGCACGGCAGCGCGCCATCATCCGTCATCTTCCTGCCGTCGAAACACTCGGATCGGTGTCGGTGATCTGTTCCGACAAGACCGGCACGCTCACCCGCAATGAGATGACCGTGCAGCGTCTGGTGACCGCCGGAAAAATCTATGACGTGAACGGTATCGGCTACGCGCCGAAGGGGTCGATCGATGTCGGCGAGCAACCGGTCACACCCGCAGAAGATCGCGACCTGACGTTGTGCTGTCGCGCTGCCATTCTGTGCAACGACGCGACCCTGAATGAGGATGGCGACGACTGGCGCATCGTCGGCGACCCTACTGAAGGTGCACTGGTCGTCTTCGCTGCGAAGGCCGCACTCGACGCCGGCGACGAACGCTCGCAGCACTCGCGACTCGACGTCATCCCTTTCGAATCCGAGCATCGCTACATGGCGACGCTGCATGCGCACGCGGGCGGCGCGATCATGTTCATCAAGGGCGCTCCGGAACGGGTGCTGGACATGTGCTCGCAGCAACGCGTCGACGGCACTGACGCACCGCTCGACCCGGATTACTGGCGGCGTCAGGCCGTGGACTGCGCGGCGCGTGGATTGAGACTGTTGTCGATCGCCTGCAAGACTCTGCCGGCGGATGAACCCAGGATTCCCGAAGGCGCCGTCGACGGCGGATGCACCTTGCTCGGACTGTTCGGCATCATCGATCCGCCGCGCGAGGAGGCCATCGAAGCCGTCGCCACCTGTCACGGCGCCGGCGTGAGCGTCAAGATGATCACGGGAGATCATGTCGAAACGGCGCGCGCCATCGGTGCGGCGCTCGGCATCGGCAAGGGCGAACCGGCACTGACGGGCGCCGAGATCGAGAGCCTCGATGATCAAGCTCTGCGCGCCGTCGTGCATGACATCGACATCTATGCGCGGACCAGCCCGGAGCACAAGCTGCGCCTCGTGAAAGCCCTGCAATACAACCGGGCCGTCGTCGCCATGACTGGCGACGGCGTCAACGACGCGCCGGCCCTGAAGCGTGCCGACATCGGTGTCGCCATGGGACGCAAAGGCACCGATGCCGCCAAAGAAGCTGCGGCCATGGTGCTGACCGACGACAACTTCGCCACGATCGGCAACGCCATTCGCGAGGGGCGCGGCGTCTACGACAACATTCGCAAGTTCGTTCTGTTCATGCTGCCGACCAACGGCGGCGAAGCGCTAGTCGTCATCATCAGCATCCTGTTCGACCTGCCTCTGCCGCTGACGCCAGCGCAAGTACTGTGGATCAACCTGGTGACGTCGAGCACGCTCGGCGTGGCGCTGGCCTTCGAACCCACCGAATCCAACGTCATGCAGCGCGCCCCACGAGATCCGGGAGCAGGACTGCTCGACCGCCTTCTCGCCTGGAGAGTAGCGGTCGTATCGTTACTCATGATGGCGGCAACGCTGACGCTGTTCCTGTGGCAACTCCATCTCGGTGCTGGCATTGACAGTGCGCGCACCATGGCCGTCAATGCGGTCGTGGCCTGTGAAATTTTCTATCTTCTCAGCAGCCGCTCGATCCATGGTTCGATGGTCCATTCGCGCGTACTGTCCGGAAATCGATATGTCCCCCTCACGATCGTCGCCTGCATCATCCTGCAGATCATCTATACCTATACGCCGCCGATGCAGCACGTGTTCGCAACTGCAGCGCTGGGACTTGCGGAATGGGCGATGGTGATAGCCGCGGGAGCCGTCCTGTTCCTGGCCGTCGAGATCGACAAGTCGCTGCAGAACCGGAAGAGGCGCAAGCGGAAAGCAGAAAATACGCCTTCAGTCGACAACTCCAATCGGGTGACAGCATGAGCACTACATATCGCATTCTTGCTGCCACAGATTTTTCAGCGGACGCCACCAACGCCGTCGAGCGGGCAGCAATGCTCGCAGCGGAACACGGCGCGCAGTTGCGGTTGCTGCACGTGGTCAGCGAGCCGTCGGTCGTTCAGTTGCGGGCGGGGCTGCGCTCAGGAACGGATGTTGAGCGCTTGCTGGTCGCGGAAGCGCGGCGATCCATGGAGAAACTCGCGGGTGAGATTCAGGCGCGTCATTCAGTGATCGCCATTCAGCAGGTCGAGGTCGGATCGATCGTCGACACGGTGCTGCTTGTCATGAAGCAGTCAGATCTGCTGGTCGTTGGACCGCGCGGCCTGCACCCGACACAGTCGCTCTTCATGGGATCCATGGCCGAGCGTTTGCTGAGACGCGCAGTATGTCCGATGCTCGTGGTACGAAGTCCACCGCGAACACGCTATGCGCGGATCCTGATTCCCGTCGATTTTTCATCGCATTCGCTGGCGGCGATCGCGTTCGCGCAATCGCTGGCGCCTGGCGCTACACGGCAAGTGCTGCATTCCTTCGAATGCCCGTTTGAAGGCCAGCTGCGCATGGCTGGCGTGCAGCAGAACATCATCGACGAATACCGCCAGGACGCCGCCGTCAAGACACGAACATCCATGGATGAATTGCTCGCGTCCATACCGGAGAAAGCCTTGCGGTCGACCATCGACTACGGCGATCCGCGCGCAGTGATTGTTGCGACGGTAGAACGTCAGGCTGTTGACCTGATCGTCATCGGCAAGCGCGGGCGCTCCATGCTGGAAGAGCACTTCATCGGCGGCACCACCCGTGCGGTACTGGCAGGAGCGTCATGCGACGTCGCGGTGGTGCCCGAGAACTCTCCTCTCAGGGGAAAGTCGTCGTCCAGCTAAGAACGACGTCCTGGGCGCGTCGTCCTCAGCCGGTAGCGTGGCGGGGATAGGAAACCGTTTCAGATTTGATCGTCGACGCAAAATGCTTGGCAGCCATTGCCTGACGCAGCTTCTTTGCCGCATCGGCCCGCTGACGACGCGACTTGTTGATCGCCGCCTTGGCGACCGAGACATCGATGACGTGGCTTCTGACGATCTGGCGCCTTTCGAGGGTGTTCATGTGCCACTCCGCTGCAGTGCGATCAAATCGAATCGTGCAAATGGAAAAAGCCCTGCCGGATAGACCGGCAGGGCTTATTCGCATTTAAGAGCCTGGCAGTGACCTACTCTTGCATGCCCGAAGGGCACACTACCATCGGCGCACAGCGTTTTCACTTCCGAGTTCGAAATGGGATCGGGTGGTTCCCGCTTGCTATTGCCGCCAGGCAAACTGGCTCCGCGTACTGGCTCGTTGATTGCTCAACGCGCCCCGGAATTCGAAAGTTGTTTGACGCTCATGTCACATTCATGAGTATCCAAGTCGCCCAAACCTGCAACAGTCCTTGAAGACTGTCCAAGCCAATTGGGTGTTATATGGTCAAGCCTCACGGGCAATTAGTACTGGTTAGCTCAATGCATTACTGCACGTACACACCCAGCCTATCAACGTCGTAGTCTTCGACGGCCCTTTAGGGGAATCGAGTTCCCAGGGAAACCTAATCTTGGGGGGGGCTTCGCGCTTAGATGCTTTCAGCGCTTATCCCGTCCGTATATAGCTACCCGGCAGTGCCACTGGCGTGACAACCGGAACACCAGAGATACGTCCATCCCGGTCCTCTCGTACTAAGGACAGCTCACCCTCAAGTTTCCAACGCCCACGGCAGATAGGGACCGAACTGTCTCACGACGTTCTGAACCCAGCTCGCGTACCACTTTAAATGGCGAACAGCCATACCCTTGGGACCGGCTACAGCCCCAGGATGAGATGAGCCGACATCGAGGTGCCAAACACCGCCGTCGATATGAACTCTTGGGCGGTATCAGCCTGTTATCCCCAGAGTACCTTTTATCCGTTGAGCGATGGCCCTTCCATACAGAACCACCGGATCACTAAGACCTACTTTCGTACCTGCTTGATCCGTCGATCTTGCAGTCAAGCGCGCTTATGCCTTTGCACACACTGCACGATGTCCGACCGTGCTGAGCGCACCTTCGTGCTCCTCCGTTACTCTTTGGGAGGAGACCGCCCCAGTCAAACTACCCACCATACACTGTCCCCACCCCGGATTACGGGGCAAGGTTAGAACTCCGAACATTTCAGGGTGGTATTTCAACGTTGGCTCCATCTGAGCTAGCGCCCAGACTTCAAAGCCTCCCACCTATGCTACACAAAAAGGTTCAAAGTTCAGTGTAAAGCTGTAGTGAAGGTTCACGGGGTCTTTCCGTCTTGCCGCGGGAACGCCGCATCTTCACAGCGATTTCAACTTCACTGAGTCTCGGGTCGAGACAGTGTGGCTATCATTACGCCATTCGTGCAGGTCGGAACTTACCCGACAAGGAATTTCGCTACCT